>NZ_NSGT01000020.1:0-93566 GCF_009192905.1 Xanthomonas sp. LMG 12459 | reverse complement strand
TGTACGCACGCTGACCCCGGCGGCATGCGCCGCCTCCTCCACGCGCAGCCCATGAACAAGGATGCGATCCACCAGCAGGGCTCGACCGCGAGGGCTCAAACGGGCATGTTTATGCAGGTTCATCCGGGGCTCCTGGGGCTGGGTTGGCTTGGTAACCCCCATCTTCCAGAGATGCCCCGGATGAACAACCTACTGAGAGATCACATCTAGACCCTCAGCGTCGAGGACCTGCATGATGCGCAGTCCACCTGCCCCTTGGACGTACAACGCCACGGCTCTGCGCACGGCCGCGACACGCTCGGGGACTAGTTCCCAACCGTTGTTAGGCCCGCCTGGCACTTCGTGCAGCCATTCGGGATCGTGCCCCTGGCGGATCCGGCCGCGATACGTCCCGGCCTGCCATCCCTCGCACAACCAGCGTATGCTCGCCTTGACCCGCTTGCTCTTGGTGTCGCTCTCTTCGTGGGCGCGGATCATCAGCAAGAGGCTGTAGACGAGGTCCATGGGGTTCGCCTTCAGTCGCTCCCTGCTGTAAGTCTTGCCGTCGCTGGCGGTGACTACCGTGATGCCGGCATTTACAATCTGGGCCAGTTGCGCCTGGGCCTGGATCGGCTCGGCGCGCGAAAGCCGGTCGAGCCCTTCGACCACCAGCACCGATCCCGCCTCGATCCGCCCGGCCTGTACCGCCGCCAGAAACGCCCCGAGCGCTCCTGACGTCACGTGCCGCTGGTGATAGGCTGACAAGCCTTCATCCAGCATCGTGAGCTTATTGTCCAGCTGCAGACCGTGTTCTGCCGCCCATTTTGACGCGTACGCCTCCTGGCGCTCGCGGCTATGGCCGGCTGCCTGGCTTGGGTCGGAAAAGCGCATGTAGCTATAGACAAGACCACTCACAGTTCACCCCACATGACAGAAACAACTTCACAGGCGGCCCGCCAGCCGCGTATAGGTATGGTAAGCCTTGGGTGCCCGAAGGCCCTTGTCGATTCCGAACGCATCCTCACCCAGCTGCGCGTGGAGGGCTATGCGATCGTGCCCAGCTACGACGCGGCCGACGTGGTGGTGGTCAACACCTGCGGCTTCATCGATTCGGCGGTGGCCGAGTCGATGGAGGCGATCGGCGAGGCCATGGCCGAGAACGGCAAGGTCATCGTCACCGGCTGCCTGGGCAAGCGCTCGGAGCAGATCCGCGCGGCCTATCCGGACGTGCTGGCGGTGTCCGGTCCGCAGGACTACCAGAGCGTGATGGAAGCGGTGCATGCGGCGCTGCCGCCGCGCCACGACCCGTTCGTGGACCTGCTGCCGCGCGCGCGGGGCGCCGAGGACGACATCGGGGTCAAGCTGACGCCGCGGCATTACGCCTACCTGAAGATCTCCGAAGGCTGCAATCACCGCTGCAGCTTCTGCATCATTCCGTCGATGCGCGGCGACCTGGTGTCGCGCCCGGTCGACGAGGTGTTGCGCGAGGCCGAACGCCTGGTCAAGGGCGGGGTGCGCGAGTTGCTGGTGGTGTCGCAGGACACCTCGGCCTACGGCGTGGACCTGAAGTACGCCGAACGCGAGTGGCGCGGCCGCAGCTATCAGACGCGGATGAAGGCGCTGTGCGAGGGGCTGTCGGAACTGGGCGCGTGGGCGCGCCTGCATTACGTGTATCCGTACCCTCACGTGGACGACG
Source organism: Xanthomonas sp. LMG 12459 (assembly GCF_009192905.1). Lineage (NCBI taxonomy): Bacteria > Pseudomonadati > Pseudomonadota > Gammaproteobacteria > Lysobacterales > Lysobacteraceae > Xanthomonas > Xanthomonas sp. LMG 12459. The sequence goes on along the minus strand of NZ_NSGT01000020.1, from coordinate 91,891 downwards.
TGATCCCGCTGATGGCCGAGGGCAAGCTGCTGCCGTACCTGGACATCCCGTTCCAGCACGCCAGCCCGCGCATCCTCAAGCTGATGAAGCGGCCGGGCGCGGTGGAGCGCACCCTGGAGCGCGTGCAGCGCTGGCGCGCGCTGTGCCCGGAAATCACCCTGCGTTCGACCTTCATCGTCGGCTTCCCCGGCGAGACCGACGCCGAGTTCGAGCAGTTGCTGGATTTTCTCGACGAAGCGCAGCTCGACCGCGTCGGTGCGTTCGCCTATTCGCCGGTGGAAGGCGCCAGCGCCAACGCACTGCCGGATCCGGTGCCGGAGGAACTCAAGCAGGAGCGGCTGGCGCGCTTCATGGAACGGCAGGCGGCGATTTCCGCCGCGCGCCTGGAAGCCAAGATCGGCACGGTGCAGGAGTGCCTGGTCGATCTGCTGGAGGACGGCATCGCGGTGGCGCGCTCCAAGGCCGATGCGCCGGAGATCGATGGCCTGGTACATATCCAGAACGGCGGCGAGCTTGGGCTGAAGCCGGGCGATCTGGTGCAGGTGGAGATCACCGACAGCGACGAGCATGACCTGTTCGGCGATGGGCTGCCGGCGCAGGCGTCTTCGGCAACGCCGCTGGATCTGCGGCTGCTCTGACGCTGCAGGCGGCGGCATGCGTGGCGCCACGGCGCCGCGCGCTCACGGCGCGGCGTAGTCCACCGCCACCACCACGAAGCTGTGGCGGCCGCCGGGCAGCTGTGCTTCCACTTCGTCGTCGACGCGCTTCTTCAGCAGCGCACGCGCCAGCGGCGAATCGATGCTGATCCAGCCGCGCGCCGCGTCGGTCTCGTCCGGGCCGACGATGCGGTAGCGGCGCAGTTCGCCGCTGTCGGCATCCTCCAGTTCGATGTGCGCGCCGAAGAACACCGCCTGCGGGTCGGACGGCGCCTCGGCGACCACGCGCAGCGCTTCCAGGCGCTTGCTCAGGTAGCGCACGCGTCGGTCGATCTCGCCCAGTTGCTTTTTGCGGTAGGTGTACTCGGCGTTCTCCGAGCGGTCGCCCTCGGCCGCGGCCGCAGCCAGCGCCTTGACCACCTCGGGGCGGCGCACCCGCCACAGTTCCTCCAGCTCGGCCTTGAGCCGGGCATGGCCTTCCGGGGTGATCAGGGCGGTGCTTTTTTCGGCAGGGGGACGCCAGCGGCTCATCGGTGCGACTGCGGTGGAACGGGGTGGCGATGCTAGCGCGTGCCTGCGGCTTGCGCACCCGCGGACGATGGCCGAAGCTGGCGCCGCCCCGCACATGGACGTTCTTCGATGTTGATCCTGCCGCTGCACAAGCCGCTGTCGCGGGACAATTTTCCGTTGGTCACGCTGCTGCTGATCCTGCTCAACATCGCGGTCTACGTCGGCTGGCAGCGCCAGGACGCGACGCCGTTGCGGCAGGCGCAGCGCTACTACACGGACTCCGGACTCGGCGCGCTGGAAGCGCCGGCCTACGCGCGCCATCTGGAACGCAGCGGTCAGCGCGAGGCGTTGGCGCAACTGCAGCAGGTACCGGCAGCGGAGCGGACGGCCTTCGTCGGCGCCGCCACTGTGCACGACGTGAGCTTCGTGCAGGCCATGCGCGACGGCAGCGCCTTCGCGGATGCCGCTGCACAGCAGGCGTGGACGCCGCTGCGCGCGCGTTACGATGCGTTGCTGCAGCGCGTGTTCACCTTGCGCCATGTGCAGCGCAGTTCGGAATGGGCACCGGCGCGCATGCTCAGTGCTGCGTTCCTGCATGCCGACGCCATGCACCTGCTCGGCAACATGCTGTTCCTGCTGGCGCTGGGCACCTTGCTGGAGGGCGCGATCGGCGGCTGGCGGTTCCTGGCGGTGTACCTGCTCGGTGCGTTCGGTTCCAGCGCGGCCAGCCTGTGCTGGCGATGGGGCGAGGCAGGGGCCGGCCTTGGCGCGTCCGGTGCCATCGCCGCGCTGATGGGTGCGTTCTGCGTGGTGTGGGGACGGCGTCCGGTGCGCTTCTTCTATTGGGTGGCGGTGCTGTTCGACTACGTGCGCGCGCCGGCCATCGTGCTGTTGCCGCTGTGGCTGGGCTGGGAGCTGTACAACCTGCTGTGCAACGGCGATGCCGGCATCGGCTTCGACGCGCATGCCGGCGGGCTGATGGTCGGCGCGCTGCTCGGTGCCGTGCTGGTGGCAACCGGGCAGACGCGCGAGGCCTTCCTGCGCGACGATGACGGGATGCCGGCCGACGACCGCTGGGACCGCGCGCAGGCGCATCTGGGTCGGATGGAACACGTCCAGGCCGGCGCGCTGCTGGAGGTGCTGGCGGCGGAGGCGCCGCAGCGCTTCGATGTGGCGCTGGCGCGCTATCGCCTGGCCGCGAACGCCGGCCAGGTCGCGACGGCGCGGCTGCGTGCGTTGGACGTGCTGCGCCTGGCGGCGCCGTCCGTGCAGGAGGCGCAGCAGCAGGCGGCAGTGCTTGCCGCGGCCGGCGATCTGGATGCGTCGACGCGCGCGGCGTTGTTCGCGCGCTGGATGACGCTGGGGATGCTGGCCGAGGCCGAGGCATTGCTGGCGCAGGATGCGGCCTCGCCGCGCGAGCAGCAGGCACAGGCCTGGTTCCGGCTCGCGCTGGGCCATGGCGAACGCCAGGCCACGGCGGAGTGGCGACGCGTGCTGCAGGCGCTGGTCGAGCGCTACCCGGACCTGCCGCAGGCGGACAAGGCGCGGTTCCTGCTCGCCAACGCGTGAGGGCGCGGCCCGGTACCGAAGCGGGGCATGTTGGCGCGCCCCGCACCGTGCGCGACGCGCGCTAGACCGGCGCGATCGTCACCGCGCGCAACGCCGCCTGCAGCTTGCCGCGTTGCACCTGGTCGTCGCAGCGGCTCAGCGCGTGTTCCAGCAGGCCGCGCGCCTGCGCGTCCTCGCCGAAGCGTTCGGCCAGCAGCAGGGCGGCCTGTAGCGACCAGATGCTGTGTTCCGGTGCCTTCGGCCAGGCACGCAGCGCGGCCTGCAGGCCGTCGGCGGCGAGCCGGAACTGGCCGGCCAGCTGCGCGCGTTCGGCCAGCAGCGTGGCCTGTTCCGGCAGCAGCGGTACGAAGTCGGGATCTGCATCCAGCGCCTCGCGCTGCAGGGCCAGTGCCCGCCGTTCCTGCTTCTCCTGCAGCAGCCGGTGGATGTACTGGCGGGTGTGCTCGCGGCGTTCGTCCTGGCGCGCACTGCCGCGCAGCAGACGCTGGTACAGCTCGTGCACGCCCAGGCTCACCGCGCGGGTGCGCACTTCGCTGCGCAGCACCTGCAGCGCGTCGTCGGTATGGCCGTCGCGCACCAGCTGTTCGGCCTCGTCGAGTACGCGCTGGTCCGGGTCGTGGCGGGTGAAGCCGCTCGCGGCGTCGGCGGCAGGTTCGTAGCCCAGCACGGCGTGATACTGGTAGACCAGATAGCCCATCAGGTGGAAGGCGGCGAACAGGCCCCAGATCGTCACCACGGTGACCGCCAGGTCGGCGACCAGCGGCGGCAGGACGCGCTGCAGCCAGGCGGCGGCGCCCAGCGCGCTGGCCTGGATCACGAACAGCAGGCCGAACGCGGCCAGGTACGGCCAGCCGATGCGCAGCGCCAGGCCGATCGACACCGCCGGGTTCAGCGCGCGGCGCAGGCTGCCGTCCATCGCCAGGGAAATCAGGATGCCCGGCTGCAGCAGCACCACCGCCAGCAGCATCAGCAGGCCGCCGACCGGCCCGGTCAGCAGCAGCGCGGCGAACACCGCGACGCCGAGCAGGATCATCATCGCCAGCAGCCGCAGCACCACGCCGTCGCCGATGTCGAAGCCGCGTTCCGGCGCGTCCAGGTAGCCGTCGGCGGTGTGCCGCAGGATCTCGAAGGCGTATTTGTAGATGGCCAGGGTGGTGACGATGCCCAGGATCCAGCCGATGCCGGGCAGCATGCCCAGCAGGCTGCACAGGGTCAGCGCGATCAGCGCGTACAGCGCGCCGCCGCGCAGCGGATACAGCGCGATGGCGCGGGTGCGCGCCCAGAACGGTTCGGGTGTGCTGCGGTGTACGCGGCTCGCGCCCGCGCGACGACGGTCTTCCATGACGCCCCCTGTCTACGAAGTGTGACGATTGTGCGGGTCGGCTGCGGCGCACGCAATCGGGAGGCTGGCTGGGGCGGCGGCGCGATGCGGACGGCGGCACCGAGGGAGTGTGGTCGGTTGCGCAAAGCGCACCCCGTGCCGGCGCGCAGGTGTGCGTGCTGGCTACACTGCCCGGTCGAACGGCGGCAGAGGTGTGGCGGGTGCCGCGCCTGCGGCCTGCCGTGATCCCTTGTCCCTTGGAGTTTCGCTTGGACCCTTCCTTCGTTTCCGGCAACCCGCGCGTGCGCGTCACCAACATCGAAGTGCTGTCGGACAACTGGTACGTGCTGCGCAAGGTCAGCTTCGATTTCCAGCGTCACGACGGCAGCTGGCAGGCGCTCACGCGCGAGGCCTACGACCGCGGCAACGGCGCGACCATCCTGCTGTACAGCCGCGCCAAGCGCACGGTGATGCTGACCCGCCAGTTCCGTCTGCCGACCCTGCTCAACGGCAACCCCGACGGCATGCTGATCGAGGCCTGCGCCGGCCTTCTCGATCGCCACGATCCGGAGACCTGCATCCGCAAGGAGACCGAAGAGGAAACCGGCTACCGGATCGAGAACGTGCGCAAGGTGTTCGAGGCGTTCATGAGTCCGGGTTCGGTGACCGAGCGGCTGTACTTCTTCGTGGGCGAGTATGTCGACCGCGACAAGGTCGGTGCCGGCGGTGGCGTGGCCGCCGAGGGTGAAGAGATCGAAGTGCTGGAGCTGGCGCTCGATGCCGCGCTGGCGATGATCGACACCGGCGAGATCGCCGACGCCAAGACCATCATGTTGCTGCAGTACGCCAAGCTGCACGGTTTGCTGGCCTAGCGTCGCTTTATCGGTTTTTGTCTCTGCGGGTGGTATCGCCAGGATCGAAGGCCGCGCCCAACCGCGAATCCAGCGTTCTGAACGCTGCGCCTGCCGATCGCCGGTGACGACGGTGTGCGGCAGGCATGCTCAGGTGTCAGCGATGACCCATTGCACGTCCGGCACCCACGCCTGCCGCCATCGGGCCATTTTTGCCTCGGCGTCCAGCCATTGTGGGGACACCGGTGCTGCGGCCCCCAACGCCGGCGTCTTGTTCAGACAGCCGGCATTGACGGCACCGTAAAGCCGCCCCTGATGCTCGAACGTGACCGCGACCAGCACCCCGCACTGGCGGCACAGCTGGAATTGCGCGGCCTCCGCACCCTGGCGATAACGATGCACGGCCTCGGCATGCGTGGCCGTCAGTCGCAGCGTGCCGGCGGGATCGGAAACGTAGGCCGCACCATGCTTCTGGCAGAAGCTGCAGTCGCAGGCGCGCGGATGGATGTCCTCGGCCGGTTGATACGTCGAGAACGCGACGGTCAGGCAGCCGCAGTGGCAGCTTCCCTGGAGCGTTGTCGGCTTGTCTGCCGGCGACATCATTGCAAGGCGCTCATCGCGTTCCTGTCCATGCTGGAGCTTCCTCTGGCGTCGGCTGCGCTCAGCGCTTGCCGCCGAAGATGCTGCCGAAGATGCCGCGCACGATCTGCTGGCCGATGCGGTTGCCGATGGTGCGCGAAGTCTGCTTGGCCATCGCCTCGAGCATGCCCTGGCGGCGCTTGGTGCCGAACACCGCGTCCTTGACCGCCTGGCCGAAGCCGCTGTCCTGCGCTTCGTCCTGTTCGCGGGTGCGTGCCGGCGGCGCGGCGCTGTGGTCGGCGCTCTGCTCGACCCGGCTCGCCAGCAGTTCCGCCGCCGATTCGCGATTGACCGGCGTGTCGTAGCGGCCGCCGACCGGGCTGCCGGCGCGCACCTGCGCGCGCTCGGCGTCGGTGATCGCGCCCATGCGGCAGCGCGGCGGGGCGATCAGGGTCTGCTGCACCGGTGCCGGCACGCCCTTGTCCTGCAGCGTGGACACCAGCGCCTCGCCGGTGCCGAGCTGGGAGATGGCCTTGGCCACGTCCAGCTTGGGATTGGCCACGAAGGTTTCGGCGGCGGTGCGCACCGCCTTCTGGTCGCGCGGCGTGTAGGCGCGCAGCGCGTGCTGCACGCGGTTGCCGAGCTGGCCGAGGATGCTGTCGGGCACGTCGTCCGGAAACTGCGAGCAGAAGTACACGCCCACGCCCTTGGAGCGGATCAGCCGCACCACCTGCTCGATGCGCTGCACCAGCGCCGGCGGCGCATCGTCGAACAGCAGGTGCGCCTCGTCGAACACGAACACCAGTTTCGGCTTGTCCAGATCGCCCACTTCCGGCAGCCGCTCGAACAGTTCCGACAGCAGCCACAGCAGGAAGGTCGAGTACAGGCGCGGCTTGAGCACCAGTTGCGCGGCGGCGAGGATGCCGATCACGCCGCGACCGTCGTGGTCGACCCGCATCAGCTCGGCCAGGTCCAGCGCCGGTTCGCCGAAGAAGCCTTCGCCGCCGTCCTGGGCCAGGCGCAGCAGGGCGCGCTGGATCGCGGCGACCGACTGCGCGCTGACCAGGCCGTACTCGGTGGAGATGTCCTTGCGCTCTTCCACCACCAGTGCCAGCAGCGCACGCAGGTCGTCCAGGTCGAGCAGCAGCAGGCCGCGGTCGTCGGCCAGCTTGAACACGATGTCGAGCACGCCGGCCTGGGTGTCGTTGAGTTCCAGCACGCGCGCCAGCAGGGTGGGGCCCATCTCGCTGACGGTGGTGCGCACCGGATGGCCGAGCTGGCCGTACAGATCCCAGAACAGCACCGGGTTGGCGGCCGGGGCGTAGTCGGCCACGCCGATCTCCCGGGCGCGCTGCAGCACCTTCTCGCTGCCGTCGCCGGGCATCGCCAGGCCGGCCACGTCGCCCTTGACGTCGGCCAGGAACACCGGCACGCCGATGCGCGAAAAGCCTTCGGCCAGCGTCATCAGGGTCACGGTCTTGCCGGTGCCGGTGGCGCCGGCAACCAGGCCGTGGCGGTTGCCCAGGCGCGGTTGCAGCAGCACTGCGATGTCGTCGGTCACGCCTTTGCCTAGCAGGATCGGGTCCATATCGGGGTCCGCAATGAGATGCCCGGATTCTAGAACGTACGCGGCGTGGCCGAACGCGTGCGCGCTACCGCGGGCGCGCTGTGCCGGCCTGCAACTGCCGGCACTCCCGGCCAACCGCGGCCTTTGCGAGGCGTGGTCGTTCGCGGGTGCGGCACCGGCGTGGCGGACGACATCGGTGGCGCGGGAGCCAGCGCGCGCGGTACTTGTGTTGCGGTGCGGGATGGTCGCCGGCGATGAACCCTGGCCCCGCCGCGGGCCGGACCCTGGCCGCCGCGACCTTGCCGCGATGCGACGGCGGGGGCTACCCTGCGGCCTTTCCGTCGCCGCGTCCCACCATGCCCCTTCCGTTCCGCTTCACCCATGCGTGGCCCGTCGCGGCTGCCGTGGCGCTGACCTGCACCGCTCCTGCCGCCCAAGCCCGCGTGTCCGCCCGCGACCAGGCCGCCATCGCCGTCCTCGACCAGCGCCTGGCCGCCGCCGAGAAGCGCTACAACGACGCCCTGGTGCTGGTCGGCAACAGCGACCCCAAGGGCACCCAGGAAAGCGACGCCGCGCTGGAGGACATCGAGGACGTGATCCAGGCCTGCATCAAGCAGCGCGGCTGCGAGGTGGGCACCTATCTGGGCGCGTACAAGCGCCTGCTGAAAGCCAAGGCCGACGCGCAGGGGCAGGCCAGCGACACCGATGCCGCCGACGACGACTCGGCGCCGCTGCAGGCCGACCCCGACCACATCAGCCCGCTCGCCGCCGACGTGCCGGAAGCCGCGCGTGCGGCGCGCCTGCTCAACGACAAGCGCCACGCCTTCGATTCGATGGTGGAGTACAACCCGGCGGTACAGGCCGGCATCCGCCGCTGGCTCACCGACATGCGGCCGGCACTGATGAGCAGCTACGAGAACTACCAGAACCTGCGCGCGATCATGTGGCCGGAGTGGGAGAAGCGCGGCCTGCCGGAAGCGCTGCTGTTCGGCATCATCGCCAAGGAGTCCAACGGCCGCGTGCACGCCAATTCGCGGGTGGGCGCGGCCGGGCTGATGCAGTTCATGCCGGCCACCGGGCGCCGCTTCGGCCTGGGCCCGGACGGTACTGGCTTCGACACCCGCTACGATGCGCGCAGCGCCGCCGAGGCCAGCGCGGTCTACATCAACGAGCGCATGGCCGAACTCAATCGCAGCGTCGAACTGGCGCTGGCCGGCTACAACGGCGGCGAAGGCCGCGCCGCGCGCGTGTTCAACCAGATGCCCGGTCGCAGTTTCTGGGACGCGTCGGTGTACAACCAGTTCCCGGCCGAGACCAAGGACTACGTGCCGATGGTGATCGCCGCGGCGTGGATCTTCCTGCACCCGCAGCAGTACGGCGTGGCCTTCCCCAAGATCAATGCGCAGCCGGCCACGCTGCGTCTGGCCAAGTCCACCACCATCTACGAACTGACCATCTGCCTGGGCAGCGACGGTACCCGCGACGGCTACATGCGCGCGCTGCGCAACCTCAACCCGCGCTACGAGCCGGACGGCTGGATCCCGGCCGGGGTGACCATCAACGCCACCACCAAGATCGTCGGCCTGTACAACCGCTACTGCGTCAGCGGCCCGCGCGCCGACCTGGCCCGTGCGCTGATCACCGCCGACGTCACCTCCGCCGTGCGCAGCGGCAGCCCGGCGCCGGCCGCCGACCTTACCGGCAATGTCGCGGTGGGCGACGTCAGCCCGGTCGCCGGCGTGCCGACCACGGTGGCCACCGGCCGTCCCGCGCCGGCCAAGCCCAAGCAGAAGCAGGTGCGCAACTACCGCGTGGCCAAGGGCGACACCCTGGGCCGGATTTCCGACCGCCACGACTGCGACCTGAAGGAGCTGGCCAAGGCCAACGGCCTGCGCGCCCCGGGCTATGCGCTGAAGCCGGGCCAGTCGCTGAAGTTGGTGGGCTGCGAGAAGTAGGGGCGCAGCCGCTCCCTTCTCCCTCCGGGACCATGGCCCCCTTTTCGGGGGAAGGTGGCGCGCAGCGCCGGATGAGGGTGCGGCTGCCGCAGTGTTGGGCGTGTGGCTTTTCGGTCATCCATCGCGGACGGATCGTCTGTCACCGTCCATGCGTCGGGACTGAAGTCCCTCCCACAGTGGGTGCCGTTGTATCTCGCGGGTCGCTAGCTGAAGCTCCGGCCGCGAGACCCGAGCGCGGCCCATCCCTTCTCCCCCTGGGGGAAGGTGGCGCGCAGCACCGGATGAAGGTGCGGCTGCCGCAATCTTGGGTGTGCGGCTTTTCGGTCATCCATTGCGGGTTGGCGGTCTGTCACCTTCCATGCGTCGGGACTGAAGTCCCTCCCACAGAGACACGCCCCGCCAAGGGCCGCAGTGCGGCCCTCGCACCTCAGCGCACCAGCCGCGCCAGCGCCTGCCCCAGCCGCACCGGCGATTCCGCTTTCAGCGCCGGGTCGAACGTGACCACGCCGGGCGGCAGCAGCACGATCACCGTGGAGCCGTAGTTGAAGCGCGCCATCTCCTCGAACCGCTGCAGGGTAATCCCCTTGCCGCGCCAGTCCTTGCGGGTGATGCGGTCGGCGTAGCGCGGGATCTCCACGCCGCTCCACACCGTTTCCACGCCGGACACCAGCAGTGCGCCGACCATCACCGAGACCATCGGGCCGAAGTCGGTGTCGAAATGGCAGACCAGGCGCTCGTTGCGCGCGAACAGGCGCGGCACGCTGCGCACCGCGTCGGTGCCGACGCTGAACAGCCGCCCCGGCACGTGCACGGTTTCGCGCAGGGTGCCGGTCCAGGGCATGTGCACGCGGTGGTAGTCGCGCGGCGACAGGTACACGGTGGCGTACAGGCCATTGGCGAACGGGGCCGCCGCGGCGTCGTCGCCGAGCAGTTCGGCGGCGGTGAACGACTGCCCCTTGGCCTGGAAGATGCGCCCATCCTCGATCCGGCCGAGCTGGCTGATGCGGCCGTCGGCCGGCATCAGCAGCGCCTGCGGATCGGGATCGGCGACGCGCGCGCCCGGCTTCAGCGCGCGGGTGAAGAAGGCATTGAAGGTCGGGTAAGCGGTCGCGTCCGGTTGTGCGGCCTCGCTCAGGTCCACGCCGAAGCGGCGCACCACCGTGTCGATCAGCCACTGCTTCAGCCCGGGCCGCGACGAATAGGCCAGGCGCCGCGCCAGCGAGGACAGCAGCCGGTGCGGCAGCACGTAGGTCAGGCGGGTGGTCAGGCTCATGGGGCGGTGGCCTTGGTCAGGGCCTGCAGGTCGGCGGCGATCGCCGCGGCATCGAACGGCGGGCGGATCAGCCCGGCCTGGCGGCCCTGCGGGTCGAGCACCGCGATCGCGGCGGAGTGGTCCATGCTGTAGTCGTTCGGGTTCTCGGCGTAATGCTTGCCCGGCACCTTCTGGAACACGAAGCCCAGCGCGGTGGCGAAGCGCTCCAGCTCGGGCACGTCGGCGGTGGCGGCGATGGTGTCCTTGTGGAAGGCGTGGGCGTACTCGCCCAGCCGCGGCAGGGTGTCGCGCTGCGGGTCGACCGAGACGAACAGTACGCGCGGGCGCAGCGTGTCCGGCAAGGTCTCCCATTGCTTCTGCGCGCGCGCCAGGTCGGCCAGGGTGGTCGGGCACACGTCCGGGCAGGCGGTGAAGCCCAGGAACACCAGGGTCCAGTGGCCCTTGAGCTCGCCCGGCACCAGCGGCGTGCCGTCGGTCTGGCGCAGGTGGAAGTCGGGCAGGGGCCGCGGCTGCGGGTACATGCGCACCGTGCGGGTCTCCGGCCAGGCCGGGGCGGCGCTGCCGCCGAAATACTTCTGGGCCAGCAGCAGCCCCAGGCCGGCGGCCAGGGCAACCACCAGGACGATGCCGAAGGTGCGGTTGAACATACTGATTTCCCATGCAACGAACGCTCATCATAGCGGCCGGGCCTCTATAATCGGGGGCCGAATTGCCTTGCCTGTTGCCATGACTGCCGACGCGGCCGCCGAACTCCACACGATCATCGACCTGATCCGCTACGGCACCAGCCGTTTCAACGCCGCCGGGCTGAGCTTCGGCCACAGCTACGACAACGCCCTGGACGAGGCCACGCAACTGGTGCTGCACGCGCTGCACCTGCCGCACGACCTCGGCCCGGCCTACGGCAGCGCGCGGGTCACCACGCCGGAGAAGGCGCAGGTGCTGGCGCTGTTCGAGCGCCGCATCGCCGAGCGCATCCCCGCCGCCTACCTCACCGGCGAGGCCTGGTTCGCCGGGCTCAGCTTCAAGAGCGATGCGCGCGCACTGGTGCCGCGCTCGCCGATCGCCGAACTGATCGAGGCCGGCTTCGAGCCGTGGCTGGCCGGCCGCCCGGTCGAGCGCGCGCTGGACCTGTGCACCGGCTCGGGCTGCATCGCCATCGCCATGGCCCACTACAATCCGAACTGGCAGGTGGACGCGGTCGACATCAGCGACGAGGCGCTTAGCCTGGCCGCCGAGAACAAGGAGCGGCTGCTGGCCGACAACGTCGAACTGGTCAAGTCCGACCTGTTCGCCGGGCTGGGCGGGCGCCGCTACGAACTGATCGTCACCAATCCGCCCTACGTCACCCACGCCGAGACCGACGCGCTGCCGCCGGAATACGCGCACGAGCCGGAGCTGGGCCTGCGCGCGGGCGACGACGGGCTGGACCTGGCGCTGAAGATCCTGCGCGACGCGCCGGCGCACCTGAGCGAGGACGGGCTGTTGATCTGCGAGGTCGGCGAGTCCGAGCGCGCACTGGCGCAGCTGCTGCCGGAAGTGGACTTCGCCTGGGTCGAGTTCAAGGTCGGGCAGATGGGCATCTTCGCGGTGGAGCGCAGCGAATTGATCGCGCATCACGCGCGCATCGCCGCGCTGGCCGCGGAACGGTGACGCAAGCGACATGAGCGCGAACAGTTTCGGCAAGCTGCTGACCGTCACCACCTTCGGCGAATCGCACGGGCCGGCGATCGGCTGCGTGGTCGATGGCTGCCCCCCGGGGCTGGAACTGGACGCCAGCGAATTCGCCCACGACCTGCAGCGCCGCGCCACCGGCAAGAGCCGGCACACCTCGGCGCGACGCGAAGCCGATGCCATCGAGATCCTGTCCGGGGTCTACGAAGGCCGCACCACCGGCACTCCGATCGGCCTGCTGATCCGCAATACCGACCAGCGCAGCAAGGACTACACCGACATCGCCCGGCAGTTCCGCCCGGGCCATGCCGACTACAGCTACTGGCAGAAGTACGGCATCCGCGATCCGCGTGGCGGCGGGCGTTCGTCCGCGCGCGAAACCACCATGCGCGTGGCCGCCGGCGTGATCGCCAAGAAGTGGCTGGCGCAGCGCTACGGCGTGCGTGTGCGCGGCTACCTGTCGCAGCTCGGGCCGCTGCTGCCGCAGGGTTTCGCCTGGGACGCGGTGGAGGACAACGCGTTCTTCTGGCCGCATGCGCCGCAGGTGCCGGAGCTGGAGGCGTACATGGATGCGCTGCGCAAGTCCGGCGATTCGATCGGCGCGCGCGTCACCGTGGTCGCCGACGGCGTGCCGGCGGGCTGGGGCGAGCCGATCTACGGCAAGCTCGACGGCGAATTGGCCGCGGCGATGATGAGCATCAACGCGGTCAAGGGCGTGGAGGTCGGCGACGGCTTCGCCGCGGTGACCCAGAAGGGCACCGAGCACCGCGACCTGATCGCGCCGGACGGCTTCCAGTCCAACCACGCCGGCGGCGTGCTCGGCGGCATCGCCACCGGCCAGCCGGTCGTCGTCTCGGTGGCGTTCAAGCCCACCTCCAGCCTGCGCCTGCCCGGGGCCACGGTGGATGTGGACGGGCAGGCGGTGGACGTGATCACCACCGGCCGCCACGACCCCTGCGTCGGCATCCGCGCCACCCCGATCGCCGAGGCGATGATGGCGCTGGTGCTGATGGACCAGGCGCTGCGCCACCGCGCGCAATGTGGCGACGTCGGCACGATCACGCCGCGCATCCCCGGCGGTGGCGATGGCTGAGTCGCGGCCGCGGGTGTGGGTCAGCCAGCCGCTGTTCGACGATGTCGTCGCACGGCTGGGCGAGTATTGCGCGCTGACCACCACCGCGGACGTGACCAGGTATTCGCCGCAAGACCTGGCGCAGGCGCTGGCGCCGCTGGACGGCGCCCTGGTCACTCTCAACGAACGCATCGGCGCCGCCGAAATCGCTGGCGCGCCGCGCCTGCGCGTCATCGCCAACGTCGGCGTCGGCTACAACAATCTGGACCTGGACGCGCTCAGCGCGGCGGGCATCGTCGCCACCAACACGCCCGACGTGCTCACCGAGACGACCGCCGATCTCGGTTTCGCCCTGCTGATGGCCGCCGCGCGCCGCGTCGGCGAGGCCGAGCGCTGGCTACGTGCGGGGCAGTGGCAGCAGTGGTCGTTCCAGACCATGCTCGGCGCCGATGTCCACGGCAGCACCCTCGGCATCCTCGGCATGGGCCGCATCGGCCAGGCCATCGCGCGCCGCGCCGCCGGCTTCTCGATGCGCGTGCTGTACCACAACCGCAGCCGCCTGCCAGCCGAGGTGGAGCGCGCGCATCGCGCCGAGTACGTCGGCTTCGACGATCTGCTGGCGCGCGCCGACCACCTGCTGCTGGTGCTGCCGTACAGCGCGCAGTCGCACCACATCGTCGACGCCGCCGCACTGGCCAAGATGCGGCCGACCGCGACGCTGGTGAACATCGCTCGCGGCGGCCTGGTCGACGAGATCGCACTGGCCGACGCGCTGGCCAACGGGCGCCTGGCCGCGGCCGGCCTCGACGTGTTCGAAGGCGAGCCGGCGATCCGTCCGGAGCTGCTGGCGCTGCGCAACGTGGTGCTGACCCCGCATATCGGCAGCGCCAGCGTGGCCACGCGCCGCGCGATGGTGTCGCTGGCGGTGGACAACCTGCTTGCCGCGCTGGGCATCGGCGCCGACGCCGGGCGCCCGCCCAACGCGCTGAACCTGGACGCGATCGCCGCGGCCGGCGGCGCGCGGGCGATTGCGGACAAAAAACGATAGGGAGCCTGCGGCGCCGCGCGCGACGCGCACGGCAGGTTCCCCGAATCCACCTGGCAGTGCGGCTGTTCCTCCCCTTCTTTTTCTGCGGATCGAATCTTCCATGAGCAATGCAACCCGTCGTTTCAACGTCGCCGTCGTCGGCGCCACCGGTGCCGTCGGCGAAACCATGCTGAGCATCCTCGCCGAGCGCGATTTCCCCGTCGCCACGCTGTACCCGCTGGCCTCCGAGCGCTCGGCCGGCGGCCAGGTCGAGTTCAAGGGCCACAAGGTCACCGTGCTCGACCTGGCCACGTTCGACCCGAGCGGCGTGGACATCGCGCTGTTTTCGGCCGGCGGCGGCATCTCCAAGGAATACGCACCGAAGTTCGCCGCGGCCGGCGCGGTGGTGATCGACAACTCCTCGACCTTCCGCTACGACGACGACGTGCCGCTGGTGGTGTCGGAGGTCAATCCGCACGCGCTGAAGAACCGTCCGCGCGGCATCGTCGCCAACCCCAACTGCTCGACCATGCAGCTGATGCCGGTGCTGGCGCCGATCCACAAGGAATACGGCATCGAGCGCATCAACGTGGCCACCTACCAGTCGGTGTCCGGCGCCGGCCGCTCGGGCATGGAGGAGCTGGGCAAGCAGACCGCGCAGTTGCTGGCGTTCCAGGACATCGAGCCGCAGAAGTTCCAGGCGCAGATCGCCTTCAACCTGATCCCGCACATCGACGACTTCCAGCCCAACGGCTACACCAAGGAAGAGATGAAGCTGGTGTGGGAGACGCAGAAGATCCTCGAGGACAGCAGCATCCTGGTGAACCCCACCGCGGTGCGCGTGCCGGTGTTCTTCGGCCATTCCGAGGCGGTCAACATCGAGACCAAGCGCAAGATCACCGTCGAGCAGGCGCGCGCGCTGCTGGGTCAGGCGCCGGGCGTGGAAGTGGTCGACGAGCACAAGGCCGGCGGCTATCCGACCCCGGTGACCCATGCCTCCGGCAAGGACCCGGTGTTCGTCGGCCGCATCCGCGAGGACTTCTCGCACCCGCGCGGCCTCAACCTGTGGGTGGTGGCCGACAACATCCGCAAGGGCGCCGCGCTCAATGCGGTGCAGCTGGCCGAGCTGGTCGCCCTGGAGGGCTGAAAGCCGGGACTCGGGTCCCGCGGTTTCATGGCGTGGCGGCGTGGCTGGCCGCGCGGCCTGATCGTGTGGCGGAGTGGAGCGAAGGCCGGGGCGCGAGCCCTGGCTTTTTGTTTGGAAAATGGAAGTCGCAGGTATCCGCGCTCGCCCCGTTGTGGGAGGGACTTCAGTCCCGACGCGAGATCCCGCACACCGCGTTATGAAGCGCGGTCCCTGTCTCGGATTTCCGAGTCCCCAGCCTCCCCCGGGGGCTTTTCCGGGCCCGGATTTTTTGGGAACTTCAGTCCCGACAGCGGCCGCACCTCGCGTCGGGACTGAAGTCCCTCCCACAGTGGCGTGCCTGGGCTTTCCTGCTGCAGTGTGTTCTTGCGTCGTGGATTTCAGCGGTGCACCAGCAACGCGGTCCCTGTCTCGGCTTTTCCGGACCCCGGGTCCCCGGTCCCGGCTTCCTATATATTGCACGCATGATTCCAAGGGGCAGGGGCGGGATGCGCCTACAACCACGTTTGTTCCGTCGCCGTCGCGGCGATGCGGTGTCCGCCGTGCGCGGGCTGCGCGATGTCTGTCGCGCAGCCACGGCGCTGTTGCTGCTGGCCTGCAGCCAGGCCGCGCTGGCACTGGGCCTGGGCGATATTCGCGTGCTGTCCAAGCCGGGCGAGCCGTTCCTGGCCGAGATCCCGGTGATCTCCAACGAGCCGGGCGAACTGGAGCGGGCGCGGGTGGCGCTCGCCTCCCCGGCAACCTTCGCGCGGGTCGGGCTGGAGCGCCCGCAGGGCCTGGTCAGCGATCTGCAGTTCCGTTTCACCCAGACCCGCAAGGGCCGCGCGGTGATCCAGGTCAGCAGCCGCATGCCGGTCGACGTGCCGTCGCTGAGCTTCCTGATCGAGGTCGATTGGGGCCAGGGGCGGCTGATCCGCGAATACTCCGCGCTGATCGATGCGCCCAACACCGCCGCCGCGATCGATGCACCGGCGATCGATGCGCCGGCCGCGGCGCAGCCGTCCGACCGCATCGCCCGCGAAACGTCCACCGCGGCGCCAGCGCCTGCAGCCGCCGCGACGCCGGCGACGCCGAGCGCCAGGCCGGCCGCCACGCCGCGTCCGGCGCCGGCCCCCGCGGCCGCGCCCGGCGATGCGCTGGCGCCGGTGCGCGCCGGGCAGACCCTGTCGCAGATCGCCGGGCAACTGGCGCGCGGCAACGGCCATTCGCTGGACCAGACCATGGTCGCGCTGCTGCGCGCCAATCCGGACGCCTTCATCCGCGGCAATCTCAACCTGCTCAAGCAGGGCGCGGTGTTGCGCACCCCGCGCGAGGAGGATCTGGCCAGCCTGGATGCCGCCGCCGCCGAGGCGGTGGTGCGCGAGCAGGCGGCGCAATGGCGCCAGGCGCGTGCGCCGGTGCCGCAGCCGGCACAGGCGCAGCAGGACGCGGCGACGGCGCAGACTGCGCCCAAGCCGGCCGCCGCGGCGCCGGCCGCCGCCGCTGGCGCACGCCTGGAAATCGCGCCGGCGGTGCCGGCGACGCGCCGCGAGGCGGGAACCAAGTCCGGCACCGGTGCCGGCGACGAAGGAGACATGGTGGCAGCCCAACAATTGCAGCAGGCGCGCGAAGACCTCGCGGCACGCGATGCCGAGGTCCAGGAACTGCGTTCGCGGGTGGAGCAGCTCGAAAAGCTCAAGTCCCAGCAGCAGCAACTGATCGCGTTGAAGGACAGCGACCTGGCCGCGGCGCAGAAGCGCCTGGCCCAGGCCGGGCAGGCGGCGCCAGCGGCCGCGCCCGCGCAGGCACCGGCCAATGACGGGTTCCCGCTGTGGCTGTGGGGCGGGGTGAGCCTGCTGGTGCTGGGTATCGGCGCCTGGCTGCTGTCGCGCCGGCGCAAGCCCTCGCCGCTGCCGCCGTTGCCGCGCGACGACGACGCCGCGCTGGCGGCGAGCGCCGCGGTGCCGGTGGTCGCGCACCGTGATGTCGATGCGCCGGAACTGCCGCCGCTGGAGCCGGCCGAGCCGCTGGCCGAGGAGGAGACGGTCGCCCGCGACCACGAGGCGTTGGAAGAGTGGTCGCGCGCCGACCATCTGGACCACGCTGCCGCCGATCACGCCGATCACGCCGATCACCACACCGCGCTCGACGACGACGCCTTCGAGCGCGTGCTGGCCCAGCAGTCGCTGCGGCAGGCGCCGGCCGATGCGCCGCTGTCCGCGGACAACGACGACGACCATTCCGCTGGCGTGTCCGATGCCCATTCGGAGGCCGCACCGGCCGCCGAGCCGGCTGCCGAGGCGCCGTGGCGGCAGCCGTCGCCGGTGGTCGCAGTGCCGGGCGGCGACGCCCATGCCGACAAGGACGCCGGCGGCGGCCGGCAGGAGCCGACCTGGCATCAGCCTGCCGCGCCGGCCCCGGCCCCGGTCGAAGCACCGTCGCCGTATCCGCCGGCGGGCCGCGAGCGGTTGGAACTGGCGGTGGCGTACATGGATCTGGGCGACAACGAGACGGCACGTACCCTGCTGACCGAGGTCGCGGCCAGTGGCGATCCGGCCGCACGCGCCGAGGCGCTGCAATTGCTGGGACGGCTGGACTGATGGCAGCAGGCGGCGCGCGGCGCGCTCGCCGCGGCCGTCCGGCCTGGATCGGGACGGCCCGGCGGCATTTTGCGCATCGGCGACGGGCGCGCGCCAAGCGCGCGCTTCCGGCCGGGCAGGGGCACTGCCGCGGTGGCGTTGCAGGCGCCCCGCGCTGGCCCATGCGCGCGTCGGCCGCAGCGCGCGCCGACGTCGATGCCGCACTGCAGTGGAGGTCGCCATGCGCTACGCGCTAGGCGTGGAATACGACGGCAGCGAGTTCCAGGGCTGGCAGCAGCTCGGCGAGAGTGGCGGCCCCAGCGTGCAGGCCACGCTGCAGGCGGCGCTGTCGTCGGTGGCCGACGCCCCGGTCAGCGTGGTCTGCGCCGGCCGCACCGATGCCGGCGTGCACGGCGAGTGCCAGGTGGTGCATTTCGATTGCGATGCGCCGCGCCCGGCGCGCGGCTGGATGCTGGGCGCCACCGCGCGGCTGCCGCCCTCGGTGTGCGTGCGCTGGTGCGTGCCGGTGGCCGACGACTTCCACGCGCGCTTCTCCGCCCGCGCACGCCGCTACCGCTACCGCCTGCTCAACCGCCAGGTGCGCCCGGCGCTGTACCGGCAGACCCTGAGCTGGGAGCGGCGGCCGCTGCAGGCCGAGGCCATGCACGCGGCGGCGCAGGCGCTGCTGGGCGAGCAGGACTTCAGCGCCTTCCGCAGCGTGCAGTGCCAGGCCCTGCACGCGCGCCGCGAGCTGCAGTCGATCGCGGTGACCCGCAGCGGCGAGCTGGTCGAGATCCAGGTCCAGGCCAATGCATTCCTTCATCACATGGTGCGCAATATCGTTGGTTCCCTTGTCATGGTGGGAACGGGCGAAAAGCCGGTGTCCTGGATTGGCGAACTGCTCGCGGGACGCGACCGCCGCGTCGCTGGTCCGACGGCGCCGCCGCAGGGCCTGGTGTTCGTCGGTCCCCTCTATCCCGCCCACTGGACGCTTCCGGACGAGGTCACGCTATGAATCGCACGCTGTATCGCACCCGCATCAAGTTCTGCGGCATGACCCGCGCCGGCGACATCCGCCTGGCAGGCGAGTTGGGCGTGGATTCGATCGGGTTCGTGTTCGCCCATGGCAGCCCGCGGCGGGTGGCGCCGGCCGAGGCGCGGGCCATGCGCCAGGCCGCCGCGCCGATGGTGGACGTGGTGGCGCTGTTCCGCGACAACCCCAAGGACGAGGTGCGCGAGGTGCTGCGCACGGTGCGTCCGACTCTGCTGCAGTTCCATGGCGACGAGGACGACGGCTTCTGTCGCAGCTTCAACCTGCCGTATCTGAAGGCGGTGCCGATGGGCGGCGGCGAGGTGAATGCGCGCACCCTGCAGCTGCAGTATCCGAACGCGGCCGGCTTCCTGTTCGACAGCCACGCGCCCGGCGAAAGCGGCGGTTCGGGCAAGACCTTCGACTGGTCGCGGCTGCCGACCGGCCTGCATCGGCCGTTCCTGCTCGCCGGCGGCATCAATGGCGACAACGTGTTCGACGCGATCATCGGCACCCTGCCGTGGGGCGTGGACGTGTCCAGCGGCATCGAGAGCCAGCCCGGGATCAAGGACGGCCACAAGATGCGCAAGTTCGTCGAGGAAGTGCGCCGCGCCGACTGCCACGAGTTGAACACCAACTGCTGAGCGCTGCCGGCTGGCACGCGCCGCCGGGAGCAGCCCGCTGCCGGGTCCGGGCCGGCGCCGGCCGCCGCAGGTGCCGCCGCTTCGGCCCGCGCCGCGGGCCAACCGCTGCGACTTTCACGTATCATCCGGCTCTAGAACCTGCCGGCGGTCCGCCGCGCGCCGTGCGCGCAGGCCGGCGGGATGACGCGTGCCCATGATGGGACGCGCCGTCACGGCACAGCAAGGATGAGGGGATGGCCGAGTTCCTGAACGTCGCACTGGGATTTCCCACGTTGCCGTACAGCATCCTGTTGGCATTTTCCGCGCTCTACTGGGCGCTGGCCGCCTTCGGCATCGGCGACCATGCCGCGCCCGACGGACATCTGCATGTCGACGGCGCCGACCATGGCCTGCACGGCGTGTCCGCCGTCTTCGCGCGGCTGGGCCTGGGCGGTGCGCCGGTGATGCTGGTGGTGGCGCTGCTGTCGTTCTGGGGCTGGCTCGGCACCTATTTCGTCCATCTTTTCCTGCTGCAGTCCCTGCCGGCCGGCCTGCGCTGGGGCATCGGCAGCGGCGTGGCGCTGTTGGCGCTGCTGCCTGCGCTGCCGCTGACCTCCTGGATGCTGCGGCCGCTGCGTCGGCTGTTGCTGCGGCTGCGGCCGGTGGCGCAGACGTCGTTGCTCGGCAAGGTCGGCGTCGTCGCCTCGCCGCGTGCCGACGCGGATTCCGGCTACGCCACCGTCGACGATGGCGGCGCCGGCCTGGTCCTGCAGGTGCGTGCCCAGGCCGGCCAGGTCTACCCGCGCGGCGAGCGCGTGGTGCTGGTCGACTACGTGCAGGCGCACAACCACTATCTGATCGCCCGCGAGCAGGATCTGCCGGGTTTGCCGTTTCCACACAGCCTGATTGCGGGCGATAAGGAGATCCACCGATGAGTTTTGCGACGATGGCGCCGTTTCTGATCGGCGTCGGCATCCTGCTGGTGCTGCTGCTGGGGCTGGCCGGCCTGTTCCGCGCGTTCTACCGCAAGGTGGATCAGGGCGTAGCGCTGATCGTCAACGACATGAGCGCCACGCCCAAGGTGCACTTCACCGGCGCGTTGATCGTGCCGGTGCTGTACCGCGCCGAGCTGATGCGGATCAGCCTGATCACCCTTCAGGTCGACCGCCGCGGCAAGGAAGGGCTGATCTGCCGCGACAACATGCGCGCCGACATCGCCGTGGCGTTCTACCTGCGGGTCAACGAGACCCAGGCCGACGTGCTGCGCGTGGCCAAGGCGATCGGCGCCGACCGCGCCTCGGACAAGGACGCGGTCGACGAACTGTTCAACGCCAAGTTCTCCGAGGCGCTCAAGACGGTGGGCAAGAAGTTCGAGTTCACCGAGCTGTTCGAGAAGCGCCAGGAGTTCCGCGACGAGATCATCGCGGTGATCGGCAACGACCTCAACGGCTACGTGCTCGAGGACGTGGCGATCGACTACCTGGAGCAGACGCCCAAGGCGCTGCTGGATCCGCACAACATCCTCGACGCCGAGGGCATCCGCAAGATCACCGAGCTCACCGGCACCCAGAACGTGGTCACCAACGAGCTGGAGCAGAACGCGAAGCTGGCAATCACCAAGAAGAACGTGGAGGCGCGCGAGGCGATGCTGGCGCTGGAGCGGCAGCAGGCCGAGGCCGAGGCGCGGCAGAAGCGCGAGGTCGACACGATCCGCGCGCGCGAGCAGGCCGAGACGCTGAAGGTGCAGGAGGAGCAGCGCCAGTTGGCGGAGAACGCGCGCATCGAGGCGCAGCAGCTGATCGACATCCGCGAGCAGAACCGCCTGCGCGAGGTCGAGGTGGCCGAACAGAATCGCCAGCGCGCGGTGGCCATCGAGGTCGAGCGGGTCGCGCGTGCGCGCCAGCTGGAGCAGGTCACCACCGATCGCGAGGTGCAGCTGCAGGGCGTGGAGCGCGACAAGGTGGTCGAGAACGGCAAGATGGACGTGGCCAACATCACCCGCGAGCGCATCGCCATCGACAAGACCGTGGCGCAGGAAGAGGAGCGGATCAAGGAAGTGCGCCAGGTCGCCGAGGCCGACCGGCTCAAGCAGGTCACGATCCTGGAAGCGGAGGCCAAGGCGCAGGAACTGCTGGTGCGCCAGGTCAAGGACGCGCAGGCGCGCGAGACCGCGGCCAAGCACCGCGCGGTCGAACTGACCACCCTGGCGCAAGCCGAACACGAGGCCGCCGGCAAGCAGGCCG
This sequence comes from Xanthomonas sp. LMG 12459, assembly GCF_009192905.1. NCBI lineage: Bacteria > Pseudomonadati > Pseudomonadota > Gammaproteobacteria > Lysobacterales > Lysobacteraceae > Xanthomonas > Xanthomonas sp. LMG 12459. The sequence goes on along the minus strand of NZ_NSGT01000020.1, from coordinate 70,239 downwards.
AAGCCAAGAAGCTGCTCGCCGACGGCATCCGCGCCGAGAAGGCCGCGCCCGGTCTGGCCGACGCGCAGGTCAAGGAGGCCTCGGCACTGGCGATCGAGAAGGTCGGTATCGCCGAGGCGCGGGTGATCGAGGCCAAGGCCGATGCCAGCCTCAAGCAGGGCAGCAATGAGGCGCGCGTGCTGGCCGAGACGCTGCAGGCCAAGGCGCAGGGCGAAGAGCAGATGGGCAAGGCCAAGGCCAGCGCCGCCGAGTCGATCGGCATGGCCGAGGCGGTGGTGGTGGAGAAGCGCCTGCTGGCCGAGGCCGACGGCCTGACCCGCAAGTTCGAGGCGATCGGCGCGCTCAGCGACAGCGCACGCGGCCACGAGGAATTCCGGATGCTGCTCGACAACAGCCTCAAGCAGGCGCTGGCGTCGATCGAGGCCGGCAAGGAAGTGTCCAAGGATAACGCCGAGGTCATCGCCAGCGCCCTGCGCAATGCCGACATCGACCTGGTCGGCGGCGACGGCGGCATGTTCGACAACCTCATCAAGGCGGTCTCGCTCGGCAAGTCGATCGAAGGCCTGGCCGACAAGAGCCCGATCGTGCAGGACCTGATGCAGCGCTATCTCGGCGTGCAGCGCGGCGCGGCGGCGCCGTCGCGGCTGGCGCCGGACGCGACTGGCCAACTGCCCGTCGCCGAGCCTTGAGCGCGGCACTGGACTGAGTGCGCAGGCGGCGCGCGGCCGGCGACGGTGGCGCGTCGCCGCAACCCGTGGCGGGCGCGCGCCGCGATGCGCCGATCCCCCGCAAGCCGGCAGGAGCCGCGACGATGGCAACACCTCCCCAACCCCAGACCGATCCCCAGCCCGAGGGCGACGCGCCCAGCCAGGTCGACCAGGCGGTCGCCCAGGGCGGCGCCTACGACGTGCTGCGCAAGCGCTTGGTCGAGCAGGGCGCGCGGCTGCAGGACGCGGTCGAGGCGCTCAACCGGCAGCGCCTGCAGGAGTTCGGCGACAGTCGTCTCGAGGTGGACGGCCGCTTCCGCATCCGCACCGAGCACAATTGCGTCGGCCGCGACATCGTGCAGGTCGGGCCGGACCTGCTGCTGTTCGGCTACAACGTGTTCCTCGGGCTCAAGAACCAGACCCGCGTGCAGGACGTGTTCGGGCTGTACCGGCTGGTCGAGGGCGCCGACGGCTACGACGTCAGCCCGATCGACCTGGCCGGCAGCTTCCTCGGCCAGGCCAGCTTCGTGCACGACTTCGGCGAGCTGTACGCCTACTACAAGCACGCCCGGCTGCTGCAACTGATCGTCATCGGCGGCAAGCTGCTGGCGGCGTTCCAGATCGGCGAGCGCAGCAGCGACGTGCGCGTATTCCGCTGGGCGCAGGACAGCGACGGCGCGCTCACCTACATCGATGCGCGCGGCGAACGCGACATCGCGCTGCCGCCGCCGTTCGACTTCGAATGGACCCGCGCCACCCGCGAGATGGCGGTGAACGGGCGCCATTCGCATCTGAACATCCTCGATACCCTGTTCGTGGAGACCATCGGCGGCGATCTGACCATCAAGGTCGAGAACAACACCGAGACCGGACAGGGCATCTACAGCGAACCGGTGGAGGACAAGACCCAGTCGCTGGACGATGCGCAGTTCGATTTCGCGCGGGTCGGCAGCCTGGTCCTGCTCAAGGTGCTGCCGTATCGCGAGACGCAGTGGCGCGGGCTGATCTACAACACGCTCAGCGGCCGCATCGTGCGCAACGATGCCATCGTGCAGGCCTGCGTGCAGCTGCCCGAGGACCACGGCATCATTTTTCCCGGCGGCTATTACCTGCAGAACGGCGATCACAAGGCGTTCGACGCGGCGATGGACGGGATGCAGTTCAAGCGCGCGATCCGCTCGCCCAACGGCGAGGACGTGCTGTACATCTTCTACGAGCGCGAGGGCGGCAAGTCCGCGCTGTTCGTCTACAACACCATCCGCCGCGCGCTGCAGAACCCGGTGTTCGGCCATGGCTACGCGTTGCTGCAGGACGGGCGCATGGTGCTGTTCCATGCCGAGGGCAGCGAGCCGACCCGGATCCATCCGATGCAGGTCTGGCAGACTCCCTTCAGCAGCGACGAGTTCGCCGCCAGGCGCCCGCCGAGCAACACCTTCCTCGGCCGCATCGGCAATGCCGAACTGGTGCGCGGCATCTCCAGCCTGTTCGGGCTGGCGCGCGCGATCGACCGCGACGAGGTGTCGGTGCAGCGCTACCAGTTGCTGGTGGAGGACGCACGGCGCCTGTTCGACGCGCACCATTGGCTGGAGGACGCGCACTGCGGCGACCTGGCCGGCGTGCTGCGCGGCATCAGCGCCACCGGCGAGGCGGTGCTGGACGAATACGAAAAGGTGCTGTCGATCCGCCAGCAGTCCGACCAGGCGATGGCCGAGGCCACGGCCGCGCACAAGGCGCTGCTGGCGCGGCTGCAGCCGGAGAACTGGAACAGCATCCAGGAGTTCGTCGAACCGCTCAACGCCATCGCCGCGCAGCGCGGCCATCTGCTGACCATCCGCGAGTACCGCTACATCGACACCGATGCGATCGATGCGATGGGCGCGACGCTGCAGCAGGCCCACGACACGGTCGGCGCCGCCACCGGGCGTTTCCTCGGCAGCGAAAGCGCGCTGGCGCCGCTGCACGCGCGCCTGGCCGAGCTGGACGCGGCGGCGCAGGCGGCGGCGACCGCGCGCGCGCTGTCCGAGCAGGTGCAGGCGATGCAGGCGATGTCGGCCGACCTGGACCTGCTGTCGGAACTGATGGCCGGGCTCAAGGTCGACGACGCCACCGAGCGCACCCGCGTGGTCGAGGCCCTGTCCGAAGTCTACGCGCGGCTCAACCAGGCGCGCGCGCGTGCCGAGCAGCGCCGCAAGAGCCTGGGTTCGGCCGAGACCGTGGCCCAGTTCGGCGCGCAGTTCGCGCTGTTCGGCCAGGCGATCACCAGCGCGCTGGCGCTGTCCACCGATCCCGAGCGCGCCGACGAGCAACTGTCGCGGCTGATGGTGCAACTGGAGGAACTGGAGAGCCAGTTCGGCGAGCACGAGCAGTTCCTCGGCGACATCCTCAGCAAGCGCGAGGAACTGGTCGAGGCGTTCGAGACGCACAAGCAGGCCTTGCTCGACGACCGCCAGCGCAAGGCGCGCTCCTTGCTGGACGCGGCCTCGCGCATCCTCGACGGCCTGCCGCGGCGCACCGAGCGCTTCGCCAACGCCGACGAACTCAACGCCTTCTTCGCCGGCGACCCGCTGATTCTCAAGCTGCGCGAGCTGGCCGAGCGGCTGCGCGGCTACCGCGACAGCGTCAAGGCCGACGACGTCGAGGCGCGGCTGAAGGGCGTGCGCGACCAGGCGGTGCGCGCGCTGCGCGACCGCAGCGAGCTGTTCGAGGCCGGCGGCAACGTGGTGCGGCTGGGTCCGCGGCACCGCTTCAGCGTCAACACGCAAGCATTGGACCTGACCCTGCTGCCGCGCGAGCACGGACTGGCGCTGCATCTGACCGGCACCGACTACCTGGAGCCGCTGCAGGACGCCGCGTTGGACGCCACCCGCGCCTACTGGCAGGTGGCACTGGATTCGGAATCGCCCACGCTGTACCGCGGCGAATACCTGGCCGGGCGCATGCTGGAAGCGGCGCTGGCGGGCGAGGAGGGGCTGAGCCTGGATGCGCTGGCGCAACTGGCAGCCACACCCGACGCGCTGGCGCGCAGCGTGCGCGACTTCGCCGCGCCGCGCTACCGCGAGGGCTACGAGCGCGGCATCCACGACCACGACGCCACGCGCATCCTGCAGGCGCTGCTGCCCTTGCAGCAGGCCGCGGGCACGCTGATGCACGCCCCGGCCGCGCGCGCGCTGGCGCTGGCGTTCTGGGCCGAACGCCAGCGCGAGGAGGAGGTGGCCGCGTGGGTCGCGCGCCAGGCCGGCGTCGATGCGATCGCGCGCCTGTTCGGCGCGCGCGACGGCCGCGACGCGCTGCAGGCCGAGATGGCGCAGGCCATGCAGCGCTTCGCCGAGGATGCAGGGCTTGCGTTCGATGCCGCCCAGGCGCCGGCGGCCGCCGCCTACCTGGCGGCCGAACTGGCGCAGGGCGAACCGACTTTTCCGTTCAGCCGGCATGCGCGGGAACTGCTCGATGCGCTGCATGCGCGGCTGGCCGAGGCCGGGCTGCGCGAGCAGTTCGAGCAAGGCCTGGAGCGCGTGCGCGGCAAGCTCGGCGCCGCCTGGACGCAGGCCAGCCAGTGGGTGCAGGGCCTGTGCCACGATCCGCGCTTCGCGGTCCACGCCGGCTACGCGCCCGAGGCGGTGGCGATCGCGCTGCTGGCGCCGCGGCTGCGCAGCCGCGCCAGCGAGGTGGCGTTGATGGCCACGGTGGAGGGCCTGCTCGGCGAACATCCGCGCATCGAAGGCGGGCGCCTGCGCCTGGCCATCGACGATTTCCTGGCGCGCCTGCGCCACCACGAGCAGGTGTTCGTGCCCGGCTTCCGCCAGTACCAGGCACTGCGCCAGCAGGTCATCGCCCGCGAGCGCGAGCAGTTGCGCCTGTCCGAGTTCAAGCCGCGGCCGCTGTCCTCGTTCGTGCGCAACAAGCTGATCAATGAGGTCTACCTGGGCGTGATCGGCGACAACCTGGCCAAGCAGATGGGCACGGTCGGCGAGAACAAGCGCAGCGACCTGATGGGCATGCTGATGCTGATCTCGCCGCCCGGCTACGGCAAGACCACGCTGATGGAGTACGTCGCCAGCCGGCTCGGCCTGGTCTTCATGAAGATCAATGGTCCCGCGCTGGGCCACGCGGTGCGCTCGCTGGATCCGGCGCAGGCGCCGGACGCCACCGCGCGACAGGAATTGCTCAAGCTCAATCTCGCGCTGGAGATGGGCAACAACACCATGCTGTACGTCGACGACATCCAGCACACGCACCCGGAATTCCTGCAGAAGTTCATCTCGCTGTGCGACGGCACGCGCCGCATCGAGGGCGTGTGGAAGGGGCGCACGCGCACCTACGACATGCGCGGCAAGAAGTTCTGCGTGGTGATGGCCGGCAATCCGTACACCGAGTCGGGCGAGGTGTTCAAGATTCCGGACATGCTCGCCAACCGCGCCGACATCTACAACCTGGGCGACGTGCTCGGCGGCATGGAGGAGGCGTTCCTGCTCAGCTACATCGAGAACGCGCTCACCTCCAATCCGGTGCTCGCGCCGCTGGCCACGCGCGAGCTGGCGGACCTGTACCTGCTGGTGGATCGCGCGCGCGGCAAGGAGATCTCCAGCAACGCGCTCAGCCATGCCTACAGCGGCGCGGAGATCAACGAGATCGTGGCCACGCTGCAGCGCCTGCTGCGCGTGCGCGAGGTGGTGTACAAGGTCAACCAGCAGTACATCGCCAGCGCCGCGCAGGACGATCGCTACCGCACCGAGCCGCCGTTCCGGCTGCAGGGCAGCTACCGCAACATGAACAAGCTGGCGGAGAAGGTCTCGCCGGTGATGAACGAGGCCGAGTTGCAGCAGCTGATCTCCGACCACTACCTGGGCGAGGCGCAACTGCTGACCAGCGGCGCCGAGGAGAACCTGCTCAAGCTGGCCGAGTTGCGCGGCGCGATGGGCGCCGAGGAACAGGCGCGCTGGGACCAGATCAAGCGCGACTTCCTGCGCAACAAGGCGATGGGCGCCGACGAGGCCGATGTCGGCGGGCGCATGGTGGCGCAGCTGGCGGACATCGCAGGCGGCCTGCAGGGGCTGCGTGCCGAGCCGAGTCCGGAACCGGCACGCTGGGAGCAACTTCTTGCGCTGTTGCGGCAGGTGCTGGCCGAACGCGAGCGCGAAGCGCCGCCCGCCACGCCTGTACCCACGCCGGCCGCGCCTGCGCCGACGGACGCATCGGTCACGCCCGCGCTGCAGCCCTTGCTGGACGCACTCGCGCGCTCGCACGAGGGCCAGGCGCAGGCCGGGCAGGCGCTGACCGCGCTGGCAGAGGCGCTGCGCGCGTCGTTGCGCGAGCCGTCCGCGCCGGAAGCGGAGTCGCGCGTGCGGCGGCCGCGCACGCTGGCCGAACGCCAGCTCGACGAAGCGCTGGCGCGGCATTTCTATGGCGACGCGGGCGCCGCGCGCAGCGACGATCCCGAACCCGGCCCGGCGTGAGCGCGCGCGCCGCTCCTGCGCTGCCCGAGCCGCCGGTGTCGCCGCCCGCGGCGAACGACGCGCAGGTCGCGTCCGGCTACGCGGCGCCGCTGCTGGAGGCGGTCGCGCAGGCGCTGGCCGCGCGCGCCGCCGCGCCGGACGCCGGCGCGGCACTGGTGCAGGAGCTGGAGCGCGTCCAGCACGCACTGCAGGCGCGCGATCCGCGGCGGATCCGCCGCGACAGCAGCCTGCTCGGCCGTCTGCTCGGCCGCGACCTGGAGCGCCAGGCCGAGGCCGAGACCCTGCAGGCGCAACTGGGCGTGGTCCTGCTGCGCGCCGATGCGCATGCCCAGGCGCTGCGGCACGCGGGCCAGGCATATGCCGAAAGCGTCGGCGTCGCCGAGGCCGGCGTGGCCGCGCTCGAGCGCTGGATCGCCGCGGCGCCGACGCCCGACCCGGCGTTGGCGCAGGCCTGGAACCAGCGACTCGACCACTTGCGCCGCCTTGCCGCCGCCTGGCGCCTGGAAGCGGCGCAATGGCGGTTGCTGCAACAGCAGGGCGAGGACCTGCTGCAACGCTACAGGAACATCCGCGACGTGCTGCTGCCGGCCTGGCGCCAGGCCGCCGTCACGCCGCAGGCAGCGCAGGGCAGGGACCACGTGGCCCGCGCCGCACAGGCGCAGCAACACATCCTGGCCGAACTGCAGGCCATGCGGGCTAGACTGCGCTGAGCCTGCGCCGCCGCCGCGAATCGCTATCGAAGGAGAACCATGATGACCCAGGAACACCCGCTGACGCCGCAGAGCCTGCCGCTGCAACCCGACGAAGCCGAGCTCAAGGCGCTCGGCCTGGTGCCGGACGATCGTGCGCAGATCGCGGCGCTGGCGCAGGGCCTGCGCGAACTCACGCCCGGCAGCCTGCACCTGTTCGGCACCGAGGTCGCCGCGCAGACCGCCGCGTTCTCCAGCCAGTTGCTGGACCAGGTCCGCAACCGCGACCTGGAGGCCAGCGGCGACAAGCTCGGCGAAGTGGTGCGGATCGCGCGCGCGCTCAAGCTCGACCAGCTCGGCGAGCGCTCGCGGGTGCCGCTGATCGGCGGCCTGATCGATCGCCTGCGCGCGTCCAAGGACGAACTGGTGCAGAAGTTCAGCGACACCAACCGGCAGATCGAACAACTGCTGCGCGACGTCGGCGCGCAGCAGACCAACCTCGGCCAGCGCGTGGGCGAATTCGACCGCATGCACCAGATGGTGCAGGCCGAGCGCCGCGAACTGGGCCTGCACGTCGCTGCCGGCAAGCTGCGCCTGGCCGAACTGCAGCAACAGCACCTGGCGCTGGCGGGTCAGGACGATCCGCAGGCGCGCGGCCAGCGCGCCGAGATCGATACCGCCCTGCGCCTGCTCGACAAGCGCGTCGGCGACCTGCAGGTGATGCAGCACGCGGCCGAGCAGGCGCTGCCGATGATCCGGCTGATCCAGGCCAACGCGCTGCAACTGATCGAGAAGTTCAACACCGTCCGCGACATCACCATCCCGTCGTGGAAGCGCCAGTTCGCGATCCAGCTGTCGCTGCACGAGCAGCAGAACGCGGCGGCGCTGTCCAACGCCATCGACGATGCCACCAACGACATCATGCGCCGCAACGCCGACCTGCTGCGGCAGGCCTCGGTGGACACGGCGCGCGCCAACCAACGCGCGGTGATCGACATGGACACGCTGCGCCACGTGCACGAGCAACTTATCGCCACGGTGGAGGAGGTGCGCGAGATCCACCGCGACGGTATGCAGCAGCGGCGCGCCGCCGAGGTCGAGCTGAGCCGGCTGCGCGACGACCTGCAGCGGCGCCTGGCCGCGCCGGCGCAGCCGGGCTGACGCGCGCGCCCGCCGATGGGCGCTCGACGCCCCACCCACCCATGTAGAGCGGCTTCAGCCGCGACAGACACCTCCACTCCCGCGCACGCCAGGCATCGCGGCCAAGCGTCCTGTACAGCGCGGTTGCGCCGCGAATTGCCAGCGAACAGGCCAGGCAATACGCCTAACCGCGATCCTCCCGCAACTCGCCGGCCAACCACCCGGCCAACGCCTCCACCCGTGGATCCTGCTGCTCCCGCCGCGCGCACAGCGCCCACTGCCCGCCGGTGTCGACGAAGCCCCACGGCGCCAGCAGGCGGCCATTGGCCAGGTCGTCGGCGACCAGCGGCTGCGGCGCGATCGCCACGCCGATCCCGGCCAGCGCCGCTTCCAGCAGGTAGTACAGGTGTTCGAAGCCGGTACCGTAGCGCAACTGCGCCGGCGCCAGGCCTTGCGCCTCGGCCCAGGCCGGCCAGGCCTGCGGGCGCGACACCGTATGCAGCAGCGGCAGTCCCTGCAGTGCCGCCGGCGCGGCCGCGGTCAGGGCCTGTGCCTGCGGCAGGGCCGGGCTGAGTACCGGGCCGATCCGCTCCGGCGCCAGCACGCGCACCTGCCAGTCCGCCGGCCATGGCGCCTGGCCCAGCAGCAGCGCCGCATCCAGGCCGTCCAGGTCGGCGGCGAAGTCGCCCTCGTGCGCGGACAGGTGCAGGGTCAGCGCCGGCAGGTCGCGCTGCAGCGCCTGCAGCCGCGGAATCATCCAGCGGGCGAGGATGCTGCCGGGGCAGCCCAGCACCAGCGCGGCCGGGCGCGATGGGCGGCGCAACTCCGCCACCGCGTCCTGCAACTGCGCGAAGGCGCTGCCGGCGGCCTCGCACAGGCGCGTGCCGGCGGCGGTCGGGCGGATGCCGCGGCCGTCGCGCTGCAGCAGCGGCAGCCCCAGTTCCTGCTCCAGCAGCCGCACCTGACGGCTCACCGCGCCATGGGTGACATGCAGTTCCGCCGCCGCGGCGCCGACGCTGCGCAGCCGCGCGGCGGCCTCGAACGCACGCAGGGCGTTGAGCGAGGGCAGGCGGCGCGTGCTGGTCATGTGAGTTTTCCTGACGGATTGTGTCAGACTTTATCGGTTTTTCTGTGGGAACGTGTGCGCTAAAGTGCAGGCCTGTCCTGTTGCCCCCGGTTGCGCCATGTCCTCTGTCCCTGTCAGCGACTTCCACGCCTATCCCGACGCCGCCGGCCATTTCGGCCGCTACGGCGGCCGTTTCGTCGCCGAGACCCTGATCGGCCCGCTGCAGGAACTGGCCGCCGCCTACGATGCCGCGCGCCAGGATCCGGCCTTCATCGCCGCCTACGACAAGGACCTGACCCATTACGTCGGCCGGCCCAGCCCGATCTACCACGCCGAGCGGCTCAGCCGCGAAGTGGGCGGCGCGCAGATCCTGCTCAAGCGCGAGGACCTGAACCACACTGGCGCGCACAAGATCAACAACACCATCGGCCAGGCGCTGCTGGCCAGCCGCATGGGCAAGACCCGCATCATCGCCGAGACCGGCGCCGGCCAGCACGGCGTGGCCAGCGCCACGGTGGCCGCGCGGCTGGGCCTGGAGTGCGTGGTGTACATGGGCGCCACCGACATCGAGCGGCAGAAGATCAACGTCTACCGGATGAAGCTGCTCGGCGCCACGGTGGTGCCGGTGCATTCCGGCTCGGCCACGCTCAAGGACGCGCTCAACGAGGCGATGCGCGACTGGGTGACCAACGTGCAGGACACCTTCTACATCATCGGCACCGTCGCCGGTCCCGATCCTTACCCGCGCATGGTGCGCGACTTCAACGCCATCGTCGGCCGCGAGGCGCGTGAGCAGATGCTGCGCGACTACGGCCGCCTGCCGGATGCGATCAGCGCCTGCGTCGGCGGCGGCAGCAACGCCATCGGCCTGTTCCATGCCTTCCTCAACGACGCTTCGGTGAAGATCTACGGCGCCGAAGCCGCCGGCGACGGCATCGGCAGCGGCCGCCACGCCGCCTCGATCGCCGCCGGCCGCCCCGGCGTGCTGCACGGCAACCGCACTTACGTGATCTGCGACGACGACGGGCAGATCGTCGAGACCCATTCGGTGTCCGCCGGCCTGGACTACCCCGGCGTGGGCCCGGAGCACGCGTTCCTGGCCGACAGCGGCCGCGCCATCTACCAGGGCATCACCGACGACGAAGCGCTGGCCGCGTTCCACCTGCTGGCGCATACCGAAGGCATCCTCGCCGCGCTGGAGTCGAGCCACGCCGTGGCGCAATCGATCAAGCTGGCGCGCGAACTGCCCAAGGACGCGCTGGTCCTGTGCAACCTGTCCGGCCGCGGCGACAAGGACGTACATACCATCGCCGCGCGCGAAGGACTGACGCTGTAACGCCTTGCCCTTCTCCTCCGGGAGAAGGTGGCGCGGAGCGCCGGATGCGGGGGCGGGCGCAGCCCCGTACTCACATTCCGCACCGCTTCGCCTCTTCCCCTCACCCCAACCCCTCTCCCGGTGGGAGAGGGGCGCATAGGTCCCCCATGAACCGCCTCGCCGATACCTTCGCCCGACTCGATGCCCAAGGCCGCAAGGCCCTGATCCCCTTCCTCACCGCCGGCGATCCGTCGCTGGAGGCGACCGTGCCGGCGATGCATGCGCTGGTCGAGGCCGGTGCCGACGTGATCGAACTGGGCGTGCCGTTCTCCGACCCGATGGCCGATGGCCCGACCATCCAGCGCAGCTCCGAGCGCGCGCTGGCGCGCGGCGCCGGCCTGCGCTACGTGCTGGAGACGGTCAGCGCGTTCCGCCGCGACGACGCCACCACGCCGGTGGTATTGATGGGCTACCTCAACCCGGTGGAGATCCACGGCACCGCGCGCTTCGCCGAGGAGGCGGTGGCGGCCGGCGTGGACGGCGTGCTGTTGGTCGACCTGCCGCCGGAGGAGTCGGCCGAGACCCTGACGGTCTTCGCCGACGCCGGCCTGGACCTGATCGTGCTGGCCTCGCCGACCACCAGCGACGCGCGCATCGCCCTGTTGTGCGAGGCGGCGCGCGGCTACCTGTACTACGTCAGCTTCGCCGGCGTCACCGGCGCCGACCGGCTGGATACCCGCGCCGCCGGCGATCGCCTGCGTCAGTTGCGCGCGCGCTGCCCGGTGCCGGTGGTGGCCGGCTTCGGCATCAAGGACGCCGCCAGCGCCAAGGCCATGGCGGTCGATGCCGACGGCGTGGTGGTTGGCAGCGCGCTGGTCGCGGCGCTGGCCGAGGCCGGCAGCCCGCAGGCCGCGCGCGAGGCGGCCCTGGCGTTCCTGACGCCGCTGCGGCAGGCGCTGGACGCGGGCTGAGCCCCGCCTGGTCCGTCGCGAACGCCCGCCGCGCGCGGGCGTTCGCGTTTTGCCGCAATGCCGCAAATGCGGCGCGTGCGGAGCATGCGGTACATGCATCGTTGGTCGGACGGCACGCGCCGTTGCTGGCCCCCGCTTGCGTGTCGACGATGCGGGATGGCGGCGACGCTACCGCACGTCCCGCGTTGCGCGGCCGCAGCAGGCGTCCTGGCGGCAGCCGCGCCGGTACCGGCCGGCCTGGCCGCTCCATGCGCCACCGTCTGCAGGCCACCGGGGGACCGAGTTAGACTGTCGCCCCTCTGCGGCTCTCGCGGCCGCCCAATGGATCGTCACATCGCATGAGTTGGCTCAGCAAATTGATGCCTTCGGGCATCCGCACCGACAGCACGCCCAGCAAGAAGCGCAGCGTTCCCGAAGGCTTGTGGGAGAAATGTCCCAACTGCAGCGCCGTGCTGTACCGGCCGGAACTGGAGGAGAACCTGGAGGTGTGCCCGAAGTGCGGCCACCACATGGCGATCCGCGCGCGCGCGCGCCTGGCAGCGCTGTTCGACGCCGACACCGCGCCGACCGAGATCGGTGCGCGCCTGGGTCCGACCGACGCGCTCAAGTTCAAGGACCAGAAGAAGTACGGCGAGCGCATCAAGGCCTCGCAGAAGAGCACCGGCGAATACGACGCGCTGGTGGCGATGCAGGGCCTGCTCAAGGGCCAGCCGCTGGTCGCCGCTTCGTTCGATTTCGCCTTCATGGGCGGTTCGATGGGCTCGGTGGTCGGCGAGCGCTTCGCCCTGGCCGCGGAGACCGCGCTGAAGATCGGCGCGCCGTTCGTGTGCTTCTCCGCCAGCGGCGGCGCGCGCATGCAGGAAGGCCTGTTCTCGCTGATGCAGATGGCCAAGACCTCGGCCGCGCTCGGCCGCCTGCGCGAGGCCGGCCTGCCGTACGTGTCGGTGCTGACCCATCCCACCACCGGCGGCGTCTCGGCCAGCTTCGCCATGCTCGGCGACATCAACATCGCCGAGCCGTATGCGCTGATCGGCTTCGCCGGCCCGCGCGTGATCGAGCAGACCGTGCGCGAGACCCTGCCGGAAGGCTTCCAGCGTTCGGAGTTCCTGCTCGAGCACGGCGCCATCGATCAGATCTGCGACCGCCGCGAACTGCGCGATCGTCTGTCCGAACTGTTGGCGCTGATGATGCGGCAGCCGGCCCCGGCGAAAAGCGAGGCGCTGGCGTGACCAGCGCCGGGATTCGGGATTCGGGATTGGGGATGCGTGGCGCCGCGCGTGCCCGGGTCGCCGAGGTCGCTCGGATGCCGTGCGTTGAACGAATCCCGAATTCCGAATCCCGAATCCCGTTCCGATGAGCCAACGCAAATACTTCGGCACCGACGGCATCCGCGGCCGGGTCGGGCAGGGGGCGATTTCCGCCGATTTCGTGATGCGCCTGGGCAATGCGCTGGGCCGCGTGCTGGTCGCCGGCGGCACCGCGCGGCCGACCGTGGTGATCGGCAAGGACACGCGCATCTCCGGCTACATGTTCGAGTCGGCGCTGGAGGCCGGGCTGGTCGCGGCCGGCGCCAACGTGCAGTTGCTCGGGCCGATGCCGACTCCGGCGGTGGCGTTCCTCACGCGCACTCTCGGTGCCGACGCCGGCATCGTGATCAGCGCTTCGCACAATCCGCACTACGACAACGGCATCAAGTTCTTCTCCGCCCACGGCGAGAAGCTCGACGACGCCACCGAGCAGGCGATCGAGGCCGCGCTGGACGCGCCGTTCGCCACGGTCGAGTCCGAGCGGCTGGGCAAGGCGATGCGCGCGCGCGAGGCGATCGGTCGCTACATCGAGTTCTGCAAGGCCAGCGTGCCGCGCGGCTTCGACCTGCGCGGGCTGAAACTGGTGCTGGACTGCGCGCACGGCGCGACCTACCACATCGCGCCGCTGCTGTTCCGCGAGCTGGGCGCGGAGGTGATCGCGATCGGCGCCGCGCCGGACGGGCTCAACATCAACGCCGGCGTCGGCTCGATGCACATCGACAACCTCGCCGCCAACGTGCGCGAGCACGGCGCGCACCTGGGCATCGCCTTCGACGGCGACGGCGACCGCGTGCTGATGGCCGACGACCAGGGCAACCCGGTCGACGGCGACGGCCTGCTGTACGTGCTGGCCTGCGGCTGGCAGGCCAGCGGCCGCCTGCACGGCCCGGTGGTCGGCACGCTGATGACCAACTATGGCCTGGAACGGGCGCTGGCCGCGTTGCAGGTGCCGTTCCTGCGCGCCAAGGTCGGCGACCGCTACGTGCACCAGGCACTGGTGGAACAGGGCGGGGTGCTCGGCGGCGAGGCCTCCGGGCACATGCTGTGCCTGGACCGCGCCACCACCGGCGACGCCATCGTCAGCGCGCTGCAGGTGCTGGAAGTGCTCAAGCGCTCGCGGCAGACCCTGCGCCAGGCGCTGGCCGGGCTGCAGAAGGTGCCGCAGCAGACGGTCAACGTGCGCCTGCAGCCGGGCGTGCGCCCGCTCGAGGCCGAGACCGTGAAGGCCGCGCTGGCCGCGGCGCAGGCGGCGGTGCAGGGGCGCGGGCGCGCCTTCCTGCGCGCCTCCGGCACCGAACCGGTGGTGCGGGTCACGGTCGAGGCCGACGATGCCGCGTTGATGCGGCAGACCCTCGACGCCCTGGCCGAGGCGGTCCGTGACGCGGCGTGAGTCGATCGCCATTGCCCTCTTCGTGATCGTCGCCAAGGCGGTCACGTTCTACCTGCTGTATCGCCTGCTGCGCTGAGCGCGGCGTTTGCTTCCTCTCACGAGATGACGGTTCCTGCCATGACTGCGCGCATTCCCACCCTCGACATCACCCGTTTCGACACCGACCGCGAGGCCTTCGTCGCCGAGCTGGGCGCGGCCTACCGCGAGTGGGGCTTCGCCGGCATCCGTAACCACGGCATCGCCCAGGCGCAGATCGACGCGGCCTACGACGTGTTCAAGGCGTTCTTCGCCCTGCCCGAGGAGACCAAGCGCACCTACCACCTGCCCGGCAGCGGCGGCGCGCGCGGCTATACCGCCTTCGGCGTGGAGACCGCCAAGGACTCCAAGCATTTCGACCTGAAGGAGTTCTGGCACATCGGTCGCGAGATTTCCGACGACTCGCCGTACCGTGCGGTGATGCCGCCGAACCTGTGGCCGAGCGAGGTGCCCGGCTTCCGCACCCACGGCTATGGCCTGTACCAGGCGCTGGATGCGCTCGGCGCGCGCGTGCTGTCGGCGCTGGCCCTGCACATCGGCCTGCCCGAGCACTACTTCGTCGACAAGACCGATTCGGGCAACTCGATCCTGCGCCCGATCCACTACCCGCCGATCACCGCCGACGACATCCCCAACGTGCGCGCCGGCGCCCACGAGGACATCAACCTGATCACCCTGCTGGTCGGCGCCAGCGCCGCCGGCCTGGAAGTGAAGTCCAAGCAGGGCGAGTGGGTGCCGTTCACCTCCGACGCCGACACCATCGTGGTCAACATCGGCGACATGCTGCAGCGCCTGACCAACCACGTGTACCCCTCGACCACCCACCGCGTGGTCAACCCCCCGGGCGAGCAGGCGCGCCAGCCGCGCTACTCGGTACCGTTCTTCCTGCACCCGAACCCGGACTTCGTGATCGACGTGCTGCCGTCGTGCGTGAGCGCCGACAACCCCAGCCGCTATCCCGAGCCGATCACCGCGCAGGGCTACCTGGAAGAGCGCTTGCGCGAGATCAAGCTGAAGTAAGTCGCGCCCGCAACGCTGCGTGCCGCCGCCGGGACGCCCGGCGGCCGGGACCGGCCTCAAGCCGGGTCCATTCACTGCCGATATCGCTTGCAGGTCGCCCTCGACGCGCCGTCCGGGAGGTCCGGGCGCTGCCAGCCGGGCCCTTAGCGAGGGTGCGATGACAAGGCGAACAGGATCGTTCTGGCGGCAAGGCCGCTGCCGTTGGCTTGCCGTGGTGCTCGCGATGGCGGCGTTGCCGGCCGCGGCCACGCCGGTCACGGTGCTTGTGGCCGACGCCGCCGGTCCGCTGGCCGATGCCGTGGTCAGCCTGCAACCGGCCGTGCCGGCGCGCCCGGCCGCGACGGCCTCGGCGACGGCGACGATGGATCAGGTCAACTCGCAGTTCGTGCCCGCAGTGCTGGCGGTGCAGGCCGGCAGTTGGGTGCGCTTTCCCAACAGCGACCAGATCCGCCACCAGGTCTATTCCTTCTCGCCCGCCAAGCGCTTCGAACTGCCGCTGTACCAGGGCAGCACCGCCAAGCCGGTGCGCTTCGAGCAGGCGGGTCTGGTCACGGTGGGCTGCAACATCCACGACTGGATGGTCGGCTACGTGGTGGTGCTGGATACCCCGTACTTCGCGGTGACCGGCGCCGACGCGCAGGTGCGGCTGGAGGTGCCGCCCGGTGCCTACGAACTGCGGGTGTGGCATCCGCGCCTGAGCGGCGCCGGCTACGCGCAACCGCTGCAGGTAGCGCGCGCGCCGCTGCGCCAGGCGGTGCAGTTGGCCACGCGCGGACCGGCGCCGGTCGTCCCGGAAGATCCGCGCATCCGCGCGCTGCAGGACAAGTTCCGCCGCAGCCAGACGGCGCCGACGCGATGAAGCCGTGGCGGTTGCACACCCGCATCGCCGCGCTGCTGGTGCTGGTGGTGCTGGCGGCCCAGGCGCTGACGTTCCTGGCCGTGCACGTGGCGACCCGGCGCAGCGTCGCCGCGCAACTGGACGACGAACTGCGCACGGGCGAGCGCGTGTGGCAGCGCATCGATCAGCGCCGCGACGAGCAACTGCTGCAGGCCGCCTCGGTGCTGGCCGACGATTTCGGCTTCCGCGCCGCGGTGACCAGCGGCGACGTGCCGACCATGCAGTCGGCACTGCGCAACCACGCCGCGCGGGTGCGCGCGCCCAGCGCGCTGCTGCTGTCGGCTGACGGCCAATTCCTGGCCGGGCTGTCGGCGCTGCCGCAGGCGCAGCAACTGCGTGCGGTGCAGCCGCTGCTGCGGCAGGCGCAGCGCAACGGCAGTGCGGTCGGCATCGTGCTGCTGGACCGGCGCCTCATGCGTCTGGCGCTGGTGCAGGTGCTGGCGCCGCAACGGGTCGGCTGGGTCGCGATCGGCGGCGAATCCGGCGACGAGCTCGGCCAGGATTTCGTCGGCACCACCGGGCTGGACGCGACCTTCTTCACCACCCAGGGCGCACCGCAGGTGCTGGCCTCGACCCTGGATCCGCTGCGTGCCGCGCAGTTCAAGCAGCAACTGCGGCGCACGCCGCTGGCGTCGGCGGCCGCGCAGCCGCTGCAGTTGGGGCAGGCGCGCTACCTGCTGCGGGTGCGGCCGGCGTCCGACGACGGCCGGGTCATGGTCGCGCTGCAGGCCTCGCTGGACCGCGCCGACGCGCCGTACCGTCTGCTGAAGCTGCGCATCCTGATCCTGGCCGGCGTGGCCACGCTGGCCGCGCTGGTGGCGGCGATCTTCCTGGCGCGCGGGGTCAGCCGCCCGGTCGCGCAACTGGTCGCGGCGACGCGGCGTATCCAGCACGGCGACTACCAGGCGCTGCTGCCGCTGCACGCCGGTGCCGAACTGGCCGAGCTGGCCAGCAGCTTCGGCGCCATGCAGCGCCGCATCGCCAGTCGCGAGCAGGACATCCTGCACCAGGCGCGGCACGATGCGCTGACCGGGATGCCCAACCGCACGGCGCTGCTGCAGCACCTGCAGTCCGTGGTCGAGGCCTGCCAGGCCGATGCCAGTTCCGCCGCGGTGCTGGTGCTGGACCTGGAGCGCTTCAAGGAACTCAACGACAGCTTCGGCCACGATTTCGCCGACCAGGTGCTGGTCCACACCGGGCGCCGGCTGGAGCAGGCGGTGCGCGCGCCGGACCGGGTCGGCCGGCTCGGCAGCGACGAATTCATGGTTGTGCTGGCGCACGCCGATGCCGCCGCGGTGGAGGCCTATGCCGACGAGCTGCTGGCGCAACTGAGGCACCCGCTGAGCCTGCCGCAGGCGCGGATCCTGGCCGACGCCAGCATCGGCATCGCGCTGATTCCCGCGCATGGCGCCGATGCCGACACCCTGTTGCGCCGCGCCGACATCGCCCGCCAGCAGGCGCGGCAACACGGCGGCGGCGCATCCGTGTACCGCGACGGGCAGGACGAGCAGCACCTGCGCCGCCTGCGCCTGACCGGCGACCTGCGCCAGGCGATCGCGCGCGGCGAGATGTCGCTGCGCTTCCAGCCGAAGATCTGCCTGGCGCGCGGCGCGGTCGAACAAGTGGAGGTGCTGCTGCGTTGGCGGCATCCGCTGCTCGGCCCGATCGGGCCGGACGAGTTCATTGCGTTGGCCGAGCACTCCGGCGCGATCCAGCAACTCACCCAGTTCGTGCTCGACGAGGCGATGCGCCTGCAGGCGCAGTGGCGCGGCCAGGGCCTGGATCTGGGTCTGGCGGTGAACCTGTCGGCGCTGGATCTCAACGATCCGGGGCTGCCGGCGTTCGTCAGCGGCTGCCTGGCGCGGCACGGCCTGGCCGCGCCGCGGCTGACCCTGGAACTGACCGAAAGCGCGCTGATGCGCGACGTCGAGCACGCCCTGCACATGCTGCAGCAGCTGCGCCGCTGCGGTGTACGCCTGTCCATCGACGACTTCGGCACCGGCTATTCGTCGTTGGCGCAGCTCAAGCGCATGCCGGTACACGAACTGAAGATCGACAAGAGCTTCGTGTTGCAATTGGCCGCGGGCAGCGACGACGCGGTGATCGTGCGCAGTACCATCGACCTGGGCCACCACATGGGCTTGCAGGTGGTCGCCGAGGGCGTCGAGCACGCCGCTGCGGAGGCCTTGCTGCGCAGCTACGGCTGCGACGTGGCGCAGGGCTATCTGTACGCGCCGCCGCTGGATGCGCCGGCGCTGCTGGCCTGGTGCGCGCGCCGCGCGGCGGCCGGCGCGGCCACACCGGCCCTGACCGAGGAGACACCCCGATGACCCGACCCCGCTCTCCACGACGCGCGCTGCTGGCGGCCGCGGCCTTGCTGCCGGGGCTGGCATGCGCCGGGCAGGGGCGGCTGCTGGCCACCGGCGGCGCCTCCAGCGTGGAAGGCAGCGGCGGTGGCGGCATCGTGCCGTGGGCGGCCCTGTCCGGCTACGGCACGCGCGATCAGGACGGCGCGGTGCTGTTCGCCACGCACGTGGACAGCGGCGATTACCGGCTGGACGTGCAGGGGGCGGCGCTGACCCTGGGCAACCGCCTGGAGCTGTCGCTGGCGCGGCAGCGCCTGGACCTGGGCACGTTGCAGCGGCGGCTGGCGCTGCCGTGGCATGCGCTCGGTCAGGACGTGGTCGGCGCCAAGCTGCGGCTGGGCGGCGACCTGATCTACGGCGCCGCGCCGCAGGTGGCGCTGGGGGTGCAATACAAGCGGCTGCGCGACGGCGCCTTGCCGTTGGCGATCGGCGCGCGCGCCGACCATGGCACCGACATCTATCTCAGCGCCGCCAAGCTGTGGCTGGACGCGGCCGGTGGCTACCAATTGCTGGTCAACGGCACCCTGCGCGCCACCCGCGCCAACCAGACCGGGCTGCTCGGGTTCGGCGGCGATCGCGGCAATACCTACCGGCTGGTGGCCGAGGCCAGCGTCGCGGTGGTGCTCGACCCGTCCTGGGTGCTGGGCCTGGAATACCGGCAGAAACCGGACAACCTCGGATTCGCCCGCGAGGACGCCTGGGCGGATGCGTTCGTGGCATGGTTCGCGAACAAGCGCGTGTCCGTGGTCGGCGCCTGGGCCGACCTCGGGGACGTCGCCACCCTGCGCGACCAGCGCGGGCCCTATCTCTCCCTGCAGGTGGCGTTCTGACATGGCCAGGCCGATGCGCGTCCTGATCCCGATTCTGCTGGCGACGGCCGCGCTGCTGGCCGGCTGCGCCAGCGCCCCGCGGCCGCCGCGCACGCTGTACGCCGACCTGGGCGGCCAGCCCGGCATCAAGGCGCTGGTGGAGACGCTGCTGTCGCGCATCGCCGACGACCCGCGCATCGTCCAGCACTTCGCCCGGGTCAACATCGTGATGCTGGACCAGCGCCTGGTGCAGAAGTTCTGCCACCTCAGCGACGGGCCATGCGCCGACACCGCCAAGCCGATGAAGCAGGCGCACCAGCATCTGCCGATCCACGAGGCGGACTTCAACGCGTTGGTCGAGGACCTGGTGTGGGCAATGGACCAGCGCGGCATCCAGCGCCGCGTGCAGAACCGGTTGCTGGCCAGGCTGGCGCCGCTACACGGCGATATCGTCAACCAGCCCTAGCGGCCTGCCGCGCGGCGCGATACCCGGACCCCGCTCGCAGGACCGGCAGGGCGCGGGCTATTCCACCGACCTGATCCGATGCGAGCCGCGCCCCATCAGCCGCAGCAGCAGGGCATTGGGCAGTAGTGCCGTCAGGCCGAGCAGGGCGCGGTAGACCGCGCCGGGGACCACCCGGACCTTGCCGTGTTCGGCGCCGTCGATGCCGGCGCGGGCCACCGCGGCGGTCTGCAGCCAGAGCCAGCGCGGCAGGGCGTTCATCTGTTCGCGGGTGCCGGTGACGTCGTGGAACTCGGACCAGGTGAAGCCTGGGCA
Organism: Xanthomonas sp. LMG 12459; assembly: GCF_009192905.1. Classification (NCBI taxonomy): domain Bacteria; kingdom Pseudomonadati; phylum Pseudomonadota; class Gammaproteobacteria; order Lysobacterales; family Lysobacteraceae; genus Xanthomonas; species Xanthomonas sp. LMG 12459. The sequence continues at coordinate 50,294 of NZ_NSGT01000020.1, read as the reverse complement.
CAGCGCGCAGACGCCGACGCCGCGGTCGGCGTTCTCCAGCGCCAGCGATTCGCTGAAGCGCAGCATGAAACTCTTCGCCGCCGCGTACAGGGTGTGGCCGTCCGCGCCGGGCACCAGGGCGGCGAACGAGGCGACGTTGAGGATGCGGCCGTGGCCGCTGGCGCGCAGCGCCGGCAGCAGCCGCCAGGTCAGCTCGCAGACCGCGCCGACCATCACCTGCAGGAACGCCGCGTGCACCGCCCAGTCCTGGGCGATGTAGCGGCCGGGCACGCCGTAGCCGGCGTTGTTGACCAGGATCCGCACCGCCAGCCCGCGCCGTTCGATCTCGGCCACCAGCGCGGCTGGCGCGGCCGGATCGGCCAGGTCGGCGACCAGTACCTCCACCGGCACCTGCGGCCGCAGTTCGGCGGCCAGCGCCTGCAGCTGTGCCTCGCGGCGCGCGCTCAGGATCAGCGGCACGCCGCGGCGGGCGTACTCGCGGGCGATCTCGCGGCCGATGCCGCTGGAGGCGCCGGTGATCAGGGCGTAGCCGGGAAGCTGGGTCATGGCGGTTTCTGCGCGTGGAGCGGGGCGGGAGGGTGGAACGGCAGGGACGATGCCGGCCCTTGGCGGCGCATCGGCTATCCTCTCGGCACTTTTTCGCCGGAGATGCGCCGATGCGACGCAAGATCGTAGCCGGAAACTGGAAATTGCATGGCACCCGCCACTTCGCCGCCGACCTGGTACGGGAGATCGTCACCGGGCTGCACGAGGCCGAGCACGGCGTGGAGGTGGTGATCCTGCCGCCGCTGCCGTACCTGGGCGACCTGATCGAGCATTTCGAGGACCGGCTACTGCGCTTCGGCGCGCAGGACGTCAGCAGCAACGAGAAGGGCGCCTACACTGGCGAGGTGTCGGCGGCGATGCTGGTGGACGTGGGCGCCGACTATGGCCTGGTCGGGCATTCGGAGCGGCGCCAGTACCATCAGGAGAGCAGCGAACTGGTCGCGCGCAAGTTCGCCGCCGCCATGCACGCCGGGCTGGTCCCGATCCTGTGCGTGGGCGAGACCCTGGAGCAGCGCGAGGCCGGGCGCACCGAGGCGGTCATCGCCGCGCAGCTGGCGCCGGTGCTGGATCTGGTCGGCGCCGAGGGCTTCGCCCGCGCGGTGGTGGCCTACGAGCCGGTCTGGGCGATCGGCACCGGCCGTACCGCCAGCCCGGCGCAGGCGCAGGCGGTGCACGCGTTCATCCGTGGCGAAGTGGCGGCACGCGATGCTAGAATCGCGGATTCGTTGCCGATCCTGTATGGCGGCAGCGTCAAGCCCGACAACGCCGCCGAGCTGTTCGCGCAGCCGGATGTCGATGGCGGGCTGGTGGGCGGCGCCTCGCTGGTCGCCGCGGAATTCCTGGCCATCGTGCGAGCGGCGGCCACCTGTTGAGCGAACGGCCGCCGCTGGCGGCCGTTCGTCCCCCAAGTCGTACTGTCCGGACGGATTTCGAAATGCTGATGGTCATCCTCAATGTGGTCTACGTGCTGGTGGCGATCGCGATGATCGCGCTGATCCTGATGCAACGCGGCGCCGGTGCGGCGGCGGGTTCCGGGTTCGGCGCCGGCGCGTCCGGCACCGTGTTCGGATCGCGCGGCGCGTCCAACTTCCTGTCCAAGTCGACCAAGTGGCTGGCGGTGGTGTTCTTCGCCATCAGCCTGTTCATGGCCTGGTACGCCGGCCACAGCGCGCGTCCGGCCGACGCCAACCTGGGCGTGATGTCGCAGTCGGCCACCCCGGCGCCGGCTGCGCCGGCCGGCGAACTGCAGGTCCCGCAGGCGCCGTCGGCTGCCGTCGCGGCGCCGGCTGCCCCCGCCGCCGCCCCGGCCGCCCAGCAGGCGCCGGAAAAAGCGCAAGAAAAGTCGCCTGCCCCGTCGCAGAAAGACTGAAGGCGGTTACAATATGCTGCGCGGCGGGATTGCCGCGCAGGTTTTACGCAAGCCCAGGTGGCGGAATTGGTAGACGCACTACCTTGAGGTGGTAGCGACTTAGGTCGTAGGGGTTCGAGTCCCCTCTTGGGCACCATTGTTTGGCTACGGTTTCTGCGCGAAGGCATCACGCCCTCGCACGGAGAATCGTCTATCCCATGCCTGCGCGGCACGCGTGCGGGCACAGGCAAGAGAGAATCGCGAGTGCTGGCCGAATATTTGCCGACCCTGCTGTTTCTGATCGTGGCCACCGGTATCGGCGTCGCGCTGATGCTGGTGGGGCGGTTCCTCGGTCCCCGGCGTCCCGACCTGAAGAAGCTCTCGCCGTACGAGTGCGGCTTCGAGGCCTTCGAGGACGCGCGCATGAAGTTCGATGTGCGCTACTACCTGATCGCCATCCAGTTCATCGTCTTCGATCTGGAAATCATCTTCATCGTGCCGTGGACGCAGGTGTTCATGGACCTGGGCGCTCGCTCCCTGGTCACCATGGGCCTGTTCGTCGGCATGCTGTTCCTCGGTTTTGTTTACGTGTGGAAGAAGGGAGCGCTGGAATGGGAGTGATTCAGACCCTGGATCGCCTGATGACCAACCCGATCCCGGAAGGGCGGGTGGACGACATCCTGCGTCCCGAAGGCGAAAACCCGCTGCTGGAAAAGGGCTACGTCACCACCAGCGTCGACGCGCTGCTGAACTGGGCGCGCACCGGCTCGATGTGGCCGATGACCTTCGGCTTGGCCTGCTGCGCGGTCGAGATGATGCACGCCGGCGCCGCGCGCCTGGACCTGGACCGCTACGGCGTGGTGTTCCGCCCGTCGCCGCGCCAGTCCGACGTGATGATCGTCGCCGGCACCCTGGTCAACAAGATGGCCCCGGCGCTGCGCAAGGTTTACGACCAGATGCCGGACCCGAAGTGGGTCATCTCGATGGGCAGCTGCGCCAACGGCGGCGGCTACTACCATTACTCGTATTCGGTGGTGCGCGGCTGCGACCGCATCGTGCCGGTGGACGTCTACGTCCCCGGTTGCCCGCCGACCGCCGAGGCCCTGGTCTACGGCATCCTGCAGTTGCAGAAGAAGATCTGGCGAACCCAGACCATCGCGCGCTGATTCCTCTTTCCTCGAGAGCACGCCAAGCCCCCATGGCAGAGCAAGCATCTTCCTTTAGCGACCGACTCGGCGCCCGTTTCCCCGGCAGCCAGGTCTTCGTGGCCCTTCCGCGCGGCGAAGTCACCCTGGAAGTGCCGGCCGACGCCTGGCACGCCACCTGCCTGGCGTTGCGCGACGAGTTCGGTTTCGAACAGCTGTCCGACCTGTGCGGCGTCGATTACCTCGGCTACGGCAGCGACGAGTGGGACACCTCCGACGTGTCCTCGCACGGCTTCAGCCGCGGCGTCGAAGGCAAGGCAGTGGGCCGTTTCGCCTGGGGTGAGTTCCCCAGCGGCGAGGCTGCCGGCGGCGCCCAGCCGTTGCCGGTCCCGCAGCAGCGCTACGCCGTGCTGGCGCAGCTGATCTCCTATCGCCACAACCAGCGCCTGCGCGTGCGCTGCTACGCGCCGAACGAAGACCTGCCGGTGGTGGCCTCGGTCACCGACATCTGGCCGGGCGCGAACTGGTTCGAGCGCGAGGCGTTCGACCTGTTCGGAGTGGTCTTCGCCGGTCACCCGGACCTGCGCCGCATCCTCACCGACTACGGCTTCGTCGGCCATCCGTTCCGCAAGGATTTCCCGCTGATCGGCAACGTCGAAGTGCGCTACGACGAAGAGAAGCAGCGCGTGATCTACGAGCCGGTGACCTCGGTGGAGCCGCGCGTGGGCGTGCCGCGCGTGATCCGCGACGATGCGCGCTACCAGACCGCGGCGGGCGAAGCACAGAAGGAGTCCGCCAAGTGAGCGAGTACCACCAGGCGCACGACGGGTTCGCCAGCAATCCTGCCGAAGCCAAGCAGGAAATCCGCAACTACACGATGAACTTCGGCCCGCAGCATCCGGCCGCGCACGGCGTGCTGCGCCTGATCCTGGAGATGGACGGCGAGACCGTGGTCCGCGCCGATCCGCACATCGGCCTGCTGCACCGTGGAACCGAGAAGCTGGCCGAGTCCAAGCCGTTCAACCAGTCGATCGGCTACATGGATCGCCTGGACTACGTGTCGATGATGTGCAACGAGCACGCCTACGTGCGCGCGATCGAGACCCTGATGGGGATCGAGGCGCCGGAGCGTGCGCAGTACATCCGCACCATGTTCGACGAGATCACCCGCATCCTGAATCACCTGATGTGGGTCGGCTCCAACGGCCTGGATCTGGGCGCGATGGCGGTGATGCTGTACGCGTTCCGCGAGCGCGAAGAGCTGATGGACGTCTACGAGGCGGTGTCGGGCGCGCGCATGCACGCGACCTACTACCGCCCGGGCGGCGTCTACCGCGACCTGCCGGACCGCATGCCCAAGTACCAGGAATCGCGCTGGCACAAGGGCAATGCGCTGAAGCGGCTCAACGCCGCGCGCGAAGGCTCGATGCTGGACTTCCTGGAGGAGTTCACCAACACCTTCCCGGCGCGCGTGGACGAGTACGAGACCCTGCTCACCGACAACCGCATCTGGAAGCAGCGTACCGTCGGCATCGGCGTGGTCACCCCGGAACAGGCCTACGCCTGGGGCATGACCGGCGCCATGCTGCGCGGTTCGGGCATCGCCTGGGACCTGCGCAAGAAGCAGCCGTACGCCAAGTACGACAGCGTCGATTTCGACATTCCGCTCGGCACCAATGGCGACTGCTACGACCGCTACCTGGTGCGCGTGGCCGAGATGCGCGAGTCCAATCGCATCATCAAGCAGTGCGTGCAGTGGCTGAAGGCCAACCCAGGCCCGGTCATGGTCGAGAACTTCAAGGTGGCGCCGCCCAAGCGCGCCGAGATGAAGGACGACATGGAAGCGCTGATCCATCACTTCAAGCTGTTCAGCGAAGGCTATTGCGTGCCGGCCGGCGAGACCTACTGCGCGGTCGAGGCGCCGAAGGGCGAGTTCGGCTGCTACCTGATGTCCGACGGCGCCAACAAGCCGTTCCGCGTGCACCTGCGCGCGCCGGGCTTCGCCCACCTGTCGTCGATGGACGCGATCGTGCGCGGCCACATGCTGGCCGACGTGGTGGCGATGATTGGTACCTATGATCTGGTGTTTGGTGAGGTCGACCGATGAAGGCGACAGGTAATTTCGAAGCGGCGCGCGACGTCGATCCGATGGTGGTGCTGAGCGACAAGACGCGCGCGCACATCGATCACTGGTTGAGCAAGTTCCCGCCGGACCGCAAGCGTTCGGCGGTGCTGCAGGGCCTGCACGCCGCGCAGGAACAGAACCAGGGCTGGCTGACCGACGAACTGATCGCCGGCGTGGCCAAGTACCTGGAGCTGCCGCCGGTGTGGGCCTACGAGGTCGCCAGCTTCTACTCGATGTTCGAGACCGAGAAGGTCGGCCGCAACAACGTCGCGTTCTGCACCAACATCAGCTGCTGGCTCAACGGCGCCGAGGATCTGGTCGCGCACGCCGAGAAGAAGCTCGGCTGCAAGCTGGGCCAGTCCACCGCCGACGGCCGCGTCTACCTCAAGCGCGAGGAAGAGTGCCTGGCCGGTTGCGCCGGCGCGCCGATGATGGTCATCAACGGCCACTACCATGAGCATCTGACCAAGGACAAGGTCGACGAATTGCTGGACGGGTTGGAGTAACGGCAATGGCACAGCATCCCCACGCCCCCACCGGTCCGGTCGGCCCCGCGCCGCAGCCGCACCAGGTGGTGTACACCACGCTGCACTACGACACCCCGTGGTCCTACGAGAGCTACCTGAAGACCGGTGGCTACGCTGCGCTGCGCAAGATCCTCGAAGAGAAGATCCCGCCGGAGCAGGTGATCGAGATGGTCAAGCAGTCGAACCTGCGCGGCCGTGGCGGCGCCGGCTTCCCGACCGGCCTGAAGTGGTCGTTCATGCCCAAGGGCGCACCGCAGAAGTACATCCTGTGCAACTCGGACGAATCCGAGCCGGGCACCTGCAAGGACCGCGACATCCTGCGCTACAACCCGCATTCGGTGGTGGAGGGCATGGCCATCGCCTGCTACGCCACCGGCTCCACCGTGGGCTACAACTACCTGCGCGGCGAGTTCCACCACGAGCCGTTCGAGCATTTCGAGCAAGCCCTGGCCGACGCTTACGCCAATGGCTGGCTGGGCAAGAACATCCTCGGCAGCGGCATCGACATCGACATCTACGGCGCCCTCGGTGCCGGCGCCTACATCTGCGGCGAAGAGACCGCGCTGATGGAGTCGCTGGAAGGCAAGAAGGGCCAGCCGCGCTACAAGCCGCCGTTCCCGGCCAACTTCGGCCTGTACGGCAAGCCGTCGACGATCAACAACACCGAGACCTACGCCTCGGTGCCGGCGATCATCCGCAACGGCCCGGAGTGGTTCCTGGGGCTGAGCAAGACCAAGAACGGCGGCCCGAAGATCTTCTCGGTCTCCGGCTGCGTGCAGAAGGGCGGCAACTTCGAAGTGCCGCTGGGCACCACCTTCGACGAACTGCTGGAAATGGCCGGCGGGCTGAAGCCGGGCCGTACCCTCAAGGGTGCGATCCCGGGCGGCGTGTCGATGCCGGTGCTGAAGGCCGAGCAGCTCAAAGACCTGCAGATGGACTACGACACCCTGCGCGCGCTGGGCACCGGCCTGGGCTCGGGTGCGATCGTGGTGCTCGACGACAGCGTGTGCTGCGTGAAGTTCGCCTGCCGCATCTCGCAGTTCTTCCACAAGGAGTCCTGCGGCCAGTGCACCCCGTGCCGCGAAGGCACCGGCTGGATGCACCGCGTGCTGGAGCGCATCGTCGCCGGCAAGGCCACGATGGAAGACCTGCACCAGCTGCGCACCGTCGCCGGGCAGATCGAAGGCCACACCATCTGCGCCTTCGGCGAAGCGGCGGCCTGGCCGATCCAGGGCTTCCTGCGCCAGTTCTGGGACGAATTCGAGTACTACATCGTCAACGGTCATTCGATGGTTGACGGCAAGAAGGTGGAGGCAGCCGCCGCATGAGCGCGCAACCCAACAATCCCGGCGCGACCCCCGCGGTCGTGCCGGAAGGCCATGTGACCGTCGAGATCGACGGCCAGTCGCTGGTCGTGCCGAAGGGCTCGATGATCATCCAGGCCGCCGACAAGGCCGGCATCCCGATCCCGCGCTTCTGCTACCACGAGAAGCTGCCGATCGCGGCCAACTGCCGCATGTGCCTGGTCGATGTCGAAAAGTCGCCCAAGCCGTCGCCGGCCTGCGCCACGCCGGTCATGGACGGCATGAAGGTGCAGACGCGCAGCGACAAGGCGCTGAAGTACCAGCGCAGCGTCATGGAATTCCTGCTGATCAACCATCCGCTGGACTGCCCGATCTGCGATCAGGGCGGCGAGTGCGAGTTGCAGGACGTGTCGCTGGGCTACGGCCGTTCGGTCAGCCGCTTCAACGAGCGCAAGCGCGTGGTGCCGGACGAGGACATCGGGCCGCTGGTCGCCACCGAGATGACCCGCTGCATCCAGTGCACGCGCTGCGTGCGCTTCACCGCGGACATCGCCGGCACCTACGAGCTGGGCGGCATGTACCGCGGCGAGAACCTGCAGATCGGCACCTATGACGGCAAGCCGCTGACCACCGAGCTGTCCGGCAACGTGGTCGACGTGTGCCCGGTCGGCGCGCTGACCAACAAGGTGTTCCAGTTCCGCGCGCGTCCGTGGGAACTGGTGGCGCGCGAGTCGCTGGGCTACCACGACGCGATGGGCTCCAACCTGTTCCTGCATGTGCGCCGCGGCGAAGTGCTGCGCACCGTGCCGCGCGACAACGAAGCGGTCAACGAGTGCTGGCTGTCCGACCGCGACCGCTACTCGCACCAGGGCCTGTACGCCGAGGACCGCGCACTGCGGCCGATGCGCAAGGTCGACGGGCAGTGGCGCGAGGTGTCGTGGGCCGAAGGGCTGTCCGCCGCGAGCGAGATCCTCAAGGCCAACCGCGGCGACGCGCTGGGCGTGCTCGCGCATCCGTCCACCTCCAACGAGGAGGGCGCGCTGCTGGCGCGCCTGGCCGAGGGCCTGGACAGCGGCAACCTCGATCACCGCGTGTACAACCGCGACTTCTCCGATGCCGCGCTGGCCGAGCCGTTCGCGCTGCCGCTGGCGCAGATCGAGCAGGCCGACGTGGCGGTGATCCTGGGCAGCAACCTGCGCCATGAACTGCCGCTGCTGCATGCACGCCTGCGCAAGGCGCGGATGCAGCGCCAGACCAAGGTGTACTCGATCAACCCGGTCGATTTCGACGTGGCCTTCGACCAGGCCGGCCGCCAGATCGTGGCGCCGTCGAAGTTCGCCGAGGCGCTGGCCGACGCCGCGCTGCGCGAGGCGGTGCAGGGCGCCGGCCGTGCGGTGCTGATCGTCGGCGCGCTGGCCGAGAACCATCCGCAGGCCGCGGCGCTGCGTGCCGCCGCGCGCGACTTCGCCGCCGCCACCGGCGCGGCGCTGTGCCGCATCCCGCAGGGCGCCAACGCGCTGGGCCTATCGCGCTACGGCGTGCTGCCGCGCGGTCGCAACGTCGCCGCGATGCTGGCCGAGCCGCGCAGCGCCTACGTGCTGTACGGCCTGGAGCCGGGCCTGGACTTCGCCGACGCCGCCGCCGCGCGCAGCGCGCTGGCCGGCGCCAAGGTGGTGGCGTTCAGCCACTTCGCCTGCGCCTCCACCCGCGACGTGGCCGATGTGATCCTGCCGATCGGCGCGCTGCCGGAAATCGAGGCGACGCTGACCAACCTCAACGGCAGCGACCAGCGCACCCGCGCCGGCGGCAAGCTGCCGGGCGAGGCCCGCGAGGGCTGGCGCGTGCTGCGCGCGCTCGGTGGCGAACTGGGCCTGCCCGGCTTCGAGTTCATCGACCTGGCCGGGCTGCGCGATGGCCTGCAGCCGCGCGAGGTCGCCGCGGCGAGCTCGGCGCAGCCGGCACGCCAGGACGAGGGCCTGGAACTGGCCGCCAGTCCGGCGATCTACCGCACCGATGCGGTGGTGCGCCGCGCGCAGGCGCTGCAGCAGCATCCGCTGAACCGCGCGCCGGGCATTGCGCTGCATCCGGATGAGGCGGCGCGCCTGGGCCTGCGCGATGGGCAGATGGTCAAGGTCGGCACCGCGGCGGGTAGCGCCACGTTGCCGCTGGCGACGGACAAGCGGGTCGCGCCGGGCGCGGCCTGGATCGAAACGGGCTACGGCGCGACCGCGCCGCTGGGCGCCGGTCGGGTGACGGTGGTGGCTGCATGAACGAGATGCTGTTGAACGTGGTCGACCCACTGCACCAGTGGTTCCTCGGCCTGGGCGCCCTCGGCGTGGTCCTGTGGATCGTGCTGAAGATCCTGCTGATCGCCATGCCGGTGATCATTGCGGTGGCGTTCTACGTGGTCTGGGAGCGCAAGCTGATCGGCTGGATGCACGTGCGCCACGGGCCGATGTACGTGGGCATGGGCATCTTCCAGGCCTTCGCCGACGTCTTCAAACTGCTGTTCAAGGAAATCATCCAGCCCAGCAGCTCGCACAAGGCGATGTTCGTGATCGCGCCGCTGATCACCCTGGCGCCGGCCTTCGCCGCCTGGGCGGTGGTGCCGTTCGACGCCAAGCTGGTGCTGTCCAACGCCAACGCCGGCCTGCTGTACCTGCTGGCGATGACCTCGCTGGGCGTGTACGGCATCATCCTGGCCGGCTGGGCGTCCAACTCCAAGTACGCCTTCCTGGGCGCGATGCGCTCGGCGGCGCAGGTGGTCAGCTACGAGATCGCGATGGGCTTCGCCCTGGTCGGCGTGATGATCGCGGCCGGCAGCCTGAACCTGAGCACGATCGTGCAGGCGCAGGCCGGCAGCTCCGGGTTCTTCGACTGGTTCCTGATCCCGCTCTTCCCGCTGTTCATCGTGTACTGGGTGTCCGGCGTGGCCGAGACCAACCGCGCGCCGTTCGACGTGGTCGAAGGCGAGTCGGAAATCGTCGCCGGCCACATGGTCGAGTATTCGGGCGGTGCGTTCGCGCTGTTCTTCCTGGCCGAATACGCCAACATGATCCTGGTCAGCTTCCTGGTCTCGATCTTCTTCCTGGGCGGCTGGCTGAGCCCGATCCAGGGCTGGGTCACCGCGGACATCTCGCCGTGGGTCAACTGGATCTGGACCGGCGGCTGGCCGTGGCTGCTGATGAAGGTGCTGTTCTTCGCCAGCGCGTACATCTGGTTCCGCGCCAGCTTTCCGCGCTACCGCTACGACCAGATCATGCGCCTGGGCTGGAAGGTGTTCATCCCGCTGACGATCGTGTGGATCGCGGTGACGGCATTGATGGTGTTCTACGGCGTGATCCAGAAGGGCGTGTAAGCGATGAATAAAATCACCCATTACTTCAAGAGCCTGCTGCTGCTCGAGTTGCTCGGCGGCCTGTGGCTGACCTTGAAGTACACGTTCCGTCCCAAGTACACCGTGCTGTACCCGATGGAGAAGTTCCCGCAGTCGCCGCGCTTCCGCGGTCTGCACGCGCTGCGCCGCTATCCCAACGGCGAAGAGCGCTGCATCGCCTGCAAGCTGTGCGAGGCGGTGTGCCCGGCGCTGGCGATCACCATCGACTCGACCAAGCGCGAGGACGGCACCCGCCGCACCACCCGCTACGACATCGACCTGTTCAAGTGCATCTACTGCGGCTTCTGCGAGGAAAGCTGCCCGGTGGATTCGATCGTGGAGACCCAGGTGCTGGAGTACCACTTCGAAAAGCGCGGCGAGAACATCGTCACCAAGCCGCAGTTGCTGGCGATCGGAGACCGGCTCGAGGCCGAGATCGCCGAGCGCCGCGCTGCCGACGCTCCCTTCCGCTGAGGTTCCGAAATGGATTGGGTCAATATCGCTTTCTGGATCTTCGCCACCATCGCCGCGGTCGCCGCCGGCGCGGTGATCAGCGTGCGCAACCCCGTGTACGCGGTGCTGTGCCTGATCCTGACGTTCTTTTCCATCGCCTGCGTGTGGCTGCTGGTGGGCGCCGAGTTCCTCGGCGTGACCCTGGTGCTGGTCTACGTCGGCGCGGTGATGGTGCTGTTCCTGTTCGTGGTGATGATGCTGGACATCGACACCGCCCGCATGCGCGAAGGCTGGGTGCGCTACCTGCCGGTGGGCCTGGTGGTGGCAGTGGCGATGCTGGTGCAGATGGTCACCCTGATCGGCGTGAAGGCGCGCAGCGCGGCGCCGTTCCCGGCCGACAACGCCGCGGCGCAGGCCGCCGACACCTCCAACATCACCTGGCTGGCCAAGACCCTGTTCACCCAGTTCCTGCTGCCGTTCGAGTTCGCCGCGATCATCCTGACCGTGGCGGTCGTGGCCGCCGTGATGCTGACCCTGCGCAAGCGCACCGGCATCAAGACCCAGAACCCGGGCGACCAGTCGCGGGTCAAGGCCGGCGACCGTCTGCGCATGGTCAAGATGGCCGCCGAAAAGCCCACGCTCCACACTCCGCCGGCATCGCAGGAGGGCCAGCCATGATCTCCCTAGGCCATCTGCTGGCGCTCGGCGCGGTGCTGTTCTGCATCGCCCTGGCCGGCATCTTCCTCAACCGCAAGAACGTCATCGTGCTGCTGATGTCGATCGAGCTGATGCTGCTGTCGGTCAACATCAACTTCGTCGCCTTCTCGCGCGAGCTCGGCGACGCCGCCGGCCAATTGTTCGTGTTCTTCATCCTGACCGTGGCCGCGGCCGAAGCCGCCATCGGCCTCGCGATCCTGGTGACGCTGTTCCGTACCCGCCACACGATCAATGTGGCCGAAGTCGATTCGCTGAAGGGCTGACCTGCAGATGGAAATTACGCTCTCCAAGAGTCTGCTGATCGCGGTGGTGCTGGCCCCGCTGGTCGGCAGCATCATCGCCGGCCTGTTCGGCCGTCAGGTCGGCCGCAAGGGCGCGCAGTTCGCCACCATCCTCGGCGTCGCGGTCAGCTGCGCACTGTCGTGCTGGACCCTGTACCAGTTGGTCGGGCAGGGCGCCTCGCCGTTCAACCAGAACCTCTACACCTTCTTCGAGGTCGGCCACTATTCGGCCCACGTCGGCTTCATGGTCGACCGCCTGACCGCGATGATGATGGTGGTGGTGACCTTCGTGTCGCTGCTGGTGCACATCTACACCATCGGCTACATGGCCGACGATCCGGGCTACCAGCGCTTCTTCAGCTACATCTCGCTGTTCACCTTCTCGATGCTGAGCCTGGTGATGAGCAACAACTTCCTGCAGCTGTTCTTCGGCTGGGAAGCGGTGGGCCTGGTGTCGTACCTGCTGATCGGCTTCTGGTTCAAGCGCCCGACCGCGGTGTTCGCCAACATGAAGGCGTTCCTGGTCAATCGCGTCGGCGACTTCGGCTTCATCCTCGGCATCGCCGGCGTGCTGCTGTGGTTCGGTACGCTGGACTACGCCAGCGTGTTCGCCAACGCCACCGCGGTGCTGGGCAGCGATGCCGCCGGCGGTCTGGCACAGGTGCAGCTGTTCCAGGGTCATGCCTGGAATGTCTCCACCATCATCTGCGTGTGCCTGTTCATCGGCGCCATGGGCAAGTCGGCGCAGGTGCCGCTGCACGTGTGGCTGCCGGACTCGATGGAAGGCCCGACCCCGATCTCGGCCCTGATCCACGCCGCGACCATGGTCACCGCCGGCATCTTCATGGTGGCGCGCATGTCGCCGCTGTTCGAGCTGTCGCAGACCGCGCTGAACTTCGTGCTGGTCGTCGGTGCCACCACCGCGTTCTTCACCGGCCTGATCGGCATCGTGCAGAACGACATCAAGCGCGTGGTCGCCTACTCGACGCTGTCGCAGCTGGGCTACATGACCGTGGCGCTGGGCGTGTCGGCGTACTCGGCGGCGGTGTTCCACCTGATGACCCACGCCTTCTTCAAGGCGCTGCTGTTCCTGGCGGCCGGCTCGGTGATCATCGGCATGCACCACGAGCAGGACATGCGCAAGATGGGCGGCCTGCGCAAGTACATGCCGATCACCTACTGGACCAGCGTCATCGGTACCCTGGCGCTGGTCGGCACCCCGTTCTTCGCCGGTTTCTATTCCAAGGACACCATCATCGAGGCGGCGCAGCACCACGCCGAGGGCGCACCGTTCTGGAGCATCGCCAGCTACGGCTACTGGGCCGTGCTCGGCGGCGTGCTGATCACCAGCTTCTACAGCTTCCGCCTGCTGTTCCTGACCTTCCATGGTCAGGAGCGCTTCCGCGATGCGCATGCGCACCACGATGCGCATCATGACGACGCCCACGGTGCGCATGCCCACGACGATCACGCACACGACGATCACGGCCACGGCCACCACGGCGCGCACGAACCGCACGAGTCGCCGTGGGTGGTGACGGTGCCGCTGATCCTGCTGGCGATCCCGTCGATCGCGATCGGCTTCTTCACCATCGGCCCGATGCTGTTCGGCACCGACTGGGCGGGGCACCATGCCGCGGCGGCGATCAAGGGCCAGGCGGTCAGCTTCTTCACCGGCATCGTCGACTTCTACGATCCGGCGCGCGACACCGTCGGTGCGCTGGCCGAGGAGTTCCACGGCCCGGTCGCGTTCGCCCTGCACGGCCTGACCCAGCCGCCGTTCTTCCTGACCCTGGCCGGTTTCGCCCTGGCCTGGATCCTGTACCTGTGGAAGCCGGAACTGGCGGCGAAGGCGCGCAAGACCTTCTCGGTGCCGGTGTGGATCCTCGAGAACAAATACGGTTTCGACAAGCTCTGGATCGGCGGTTTCGCCGGCGGCGGCGTGCGCCTGGGCAAGGTGTCGCGCGCGGTGGATACGCATGTCGTGGACGGCGTCATGGTCAACGGCACCGCACGCGTGATCGACCTGGCGGCCAACCTGCTGCGTCGCACGCAATCCGGTTTCCTCTATCACTACGCCTTCGCGATGATCGTCGGTCTCATTGCCCTGCTGGGCGTGCTGATGCATTTCTGGCGTTGACCTGTACGGAATAAGAACACGTGTCGAACTGGCCTCTACTCTCCATCCTGATCTGGCTGCCGATCATCGGCGGTGCCCTGGTGCTCGCCCTGCGTGATGCGCGTGCGGCGCGCTGGGCGTCGCTGCTGGTGGCGTTGCTGACCTTCGCGCTCAGCCTGCCGCTGCTCACCGGTTTCGACTACGCCAGCGACGCGCTGCAGTTCGTCGAGACCCATGCCTGGATCCCGGCATACGACATCGGCTACAACCTCGGCGCCGACGGCATCGCGGTGGCGCTGATCGTGCTGACCACGCTGGTCACGGTGCTGGCGCTGATCGGCGCGTGGACCTCGATCGACAAGCGCGTCAACCAGTACGTGGCCGCGTTCCTGATCCTGGAAGGCGTCACCGTCGGCATCTTCTCCGCCACCGACGCGATGTTGTTCTACGTGTTCTTCGAGGCGATGCTGATCCCGATGTTCCTGATCATCGGCATCTGGGGCGGCCCGCGCCGCATCTACGCCGCGGTCAAGTTCTTCCTGTACACCTTCCTCGGCTCGGTGCTGATGCTGGTCGGGTTGATCTACCTGTACCTGAAGGGCGGCAGCTTCCAGCTCGCCGATCTCTACCAGCTGTCGCTGACCTCGAAGGAGCAGACCTGGCTGTTCTTCGCCTTCCTGATCGCCTTCGCGGTCAAGGTGCCGATGTTCCCGGTGCACACCTGGCTGCCGGACGCGCACGTGGAAGCGCCGACCGCCGGTTCGGTGATCCTGGCGGCGATCGCGCTGAAGATCGGCGGTTACGGCTTCCTGCGCTTCAACCTGCCGATCCTGCCCGATGCCAGCAACGAGTGGGCGTGGCTGGTGATCGCGCTGTCGCTGATCGCGGTGATCTACGTCGGCCTGGTCGCCCTGGTCCAGGACGACATGAAGAAGCTGATCGCCTACTCGTCGATCGCGCACATGGGCTTCGTCACCCTCGGCACCTTCGTCGCCTTCGCCCTGGTCGGCTTCGGCAGCACCGATGCGGCCCGGTTGGGCCTGCAGGGCGCGATGGTGCAGATGATCTCGCACGGCTTCGTGTCCGGCGCGATGTTCTCCTGCGTCGGCGTGCTGTACGACCGCATGCACACCCGCCGCATCGCCGACTACGGCGGCGTGGTCAACGTGATGCCGTGGTTCGCGACCTTCGCGATGCTGTTCTTCATGGCCAATGCGGGCCTGCCGGGCACCAGCGGCTTCGTCGGCGAGTTCATGGTCATCATGGCCAGCTTCCAGGCGCACCCGCTGCTGGCCTTCGGCGCGGCGACCACCCTGGTGATCACCGCCGCCTATACCCTGTGGCTTTACAAGCGCGTGTTCTTCGGCGAGGTCGCCAATGCGCACGTGGCCGAGCTGAAGGACATCAACGGCCGCGAGGCGCTGGTGCTGGGCGTGTTCGCGCTCGGCGTGCTGGCCCTGGGCCTGTATCCGAAGCCGTTGACCGACCTGATGGAGCCCTCGATCGCGAAGCTGGCGGCGCAGATCGCCACCAGCAAGCTGTAAGCGGCCGTCGAGCGTATTGATTCCAGAGATTTGATGATGACCACCCCTGCGCTGCTGCCTCTGACCACCGTCGACCTGCCGCCCCTGCTGCCCGAGCTGGTGCTGACCGCCGGTGCCTTCTTCCTGCTGATGCTCGATCTGTTCATCAGTGAGCGCAACAAGGCCTGGACCCACATCGTCTCGGTGGCGATCCTGGTCGCGGTGTTCGCGATGTTGCTGGCCGGCGTGGGCGGGCAGGGCGAGGTGTTCAACGGCATGTTCGTGCGCGATGCCGCCGCCGACGTGATGAAGACGGTGATCGTCGGCCTCAGCGCGCTGACCCTGATCTACGGCTGGAGCTACCTGCGCGAGCGCAAGCTGTATCAGGGCGAGATCCCGGTGCTGGTGCTGTTCGCCACGGTCGGCATGATGATCCTGGTCTCGGCCGGCAGCCTGCTGATGGTCTACCTGGGCCTGGAACTGCTGGCGCTGTGCTCCTACGCGCTGGTCGCCTCCAACCGCGACAACGGCATGGCCACCGAAGCGGCGATGAAGTACATCGTGCTCGGTTCGCTGGCCTCGGGCCTGCTGCTGTACGGCATGTCGCTGATCTACGGCGCCACCGGCACGCTGAGCCTGAGCCGCATCCACGAGGCGATCGGCAACGGCCGCGAGCACATGCTGCTGCTGACCGGCACGGTGTTCATGATCGCCGGCGTCGCCTTCAAGCTCGGCGCCGCGCCGTTCCACATGTGGCTGCCGGACGTCTACCAGGGCGCCCCGGCGCCGATCGCGCTGTTCATCAGCTCGGCGTCCAAGCTGGCTGCGTTCGGCATGGCCTACCGCCTGCTGGAAGTGGGCGTGGGCCCGCTGGCGGCGCAGTGGCACTGGGTGATCGGCGGCTTGGCGGCGCTGTCGCTGGTGGTCGGCAACCTGATGGCGGTGGCGCAGAGCAATCTCAAGCGCATGCTGGCGTATTCCACGGTCTCGCACATAGGCTTCCTGCTGCTGGGCGTGGCCGGCGGCGGCGAGCGCGGCTATGCGGCGGCACTGTTCTACGCGATCTGCTATGCGGTGATGTCCACCGCCTCGTTCGGCGCGATCATCGCGTTGTCGCGCAAGGGCTTCGAGGCCGAGAACATCGACGACTTCAAGGGCCTGAACGCGCGCAACCCGTGGATGGCGCTGCTGGTGCTGTGCATCATGGCCTCGCTGGCCGGCGTGCCGCCGTTCCTGGGCTTCTGGGCCAAGCTGGCGGTGCTGGGCGCGGTCGTCGCGGTGCCCGACCAGAACCTGTGGTGGACCGGCCTGGCGGTGCTGTCGGTGCTGTGCGCGGTGATCGGTGCGTTCTACTACCTGCGCGTGATCAAGGTGATGTATTTCGACGAGCCGGTCGGCACGCCGCTGCCGGCCAACGACGACCGCGTGCTGGGCGTGGCGCTGGGCGTCAACGCGCTGGGCCTGCTGGCCTTCGGCCTGGCCTGGAGCCCGCTGATGGCGTGGTGCCAGCGCGCCTTCGCGCACCTGGCCTGATCGCGAAAGGGCGGTTTTTCCGCTGTTTTCCGCCAACGCCGCCGCAAGGCGGCGTTGGCGTTTTTGCATTCGGCGATGCGATTGTTGTTTCGTTTTCCATCGTGTGCGGTTATCATGGCGTCCTTCGAACGGCAGCGTCGCTACCGCATCGAGATGAAAATCAGGGCTTGCAATCGACGCACTGATTCTTCATAATTCCGCTTCTGCTGCGGGGTGGAGCAGTCTGGCAGCTCGTCGGGCTCATAACCCGAAGGTCGCAGGTTCAAATCCTGCCCCCGCTACCATCTTTGTCTGCAGCGGCAACCAGTGCATCGGTTGTCTGCGGCAGGGAAGCTTGGGCTTCGCGATGACGCATGTTCCCGTTGTCGCAACCGGAATCCAGCGTGACCGGAGTTTTACCGGACAAGGGGCCCAGAGGGCCCTTTGTCGTTTCCGGGGTCCGGGAAATGCACGCAATCGACTTTTCAACCTTTTCAGATGCAAGGCAGGCTGTGAGCGACAAGGCAAACGAAATCGCGACTCTGCTGGGCCCGACCGTGGACGCGTTGGGCCTGGAACTGCTGGGCGCGGAATACCTGCCGGCCCCCGGCGGCGCCACGCTGCGCCTGTACATCGACGTGCCGCTGGCCGAGCAGCCCGAACGCGTGGTCAATATCGACGACTGCGAGCGGGTCAGCCGCGAGGTCTCGGCGCAACTGGACGTGGAAGACCCGATCAGCGGCAACTACACGCTGGAAGTGTCCTCGCCGGGCGTGGACCGGCCGCTGTTCAGCGCCGAACAGTTTTCCCGTCACCTCGGCGAATCGGCCAAGGTGGTGTTGAAGCTGCCGCAGCAGGGCCGTCGTCGCCTGCAGGGGCGCATCGTGCAGGCCGACGCCGCTGCCGGCCGCATCATCTTCGAGGTCGACGGCGCCGAACTGGCGGTGGACTTCGACAACATCGACAAGGCGCGGATCATGCCCGACTGGGCGGCGCTGGGTCTGGCGCCGACCAAGCCGGGCAAGGGGCCGAAGCCGGCCGGCAAGAACGCAAAATCCAATAAGAAACCATCCAACGAACCGGCGGCCGACGAGGCTGCGCGCGGAGCGAAAGAATGAGCAAGGAACTGTTGCTGGTAGTCGACGCGGTGGCCAACGAAAAGGGCGTGCCGCGCGAAGTGATCTTCGACGCGATCGAGGCCGCATTGGCGTCGGCGGCGAAGAAGCGCTACCCCGACCAGGACGTGCTGACGCGCGTCACCATCGACCACAAGGACGGCACCTACGAAACCTTCCGGCGTTGGGAAGTGGTGGCCGACGATGTGGTGATGGAATCGCCCGACCGGCAGATCCGCCTGATGGACGCGGTCGACGAGGCCGAGGGCGTGGACGTCGGCGACTACATCGAAGAGCAGATCGAGAATCCGGACTTCGGCCGCATCGCCGCGCAGGCCGCCAAGCAGGTGATCGTGCAGCGCGTGCGCGAGGCCGAGCGCCAGCAGGTGGTGGATGCGTGGAAGGATCGCGTCGGCGAACTGGTCACCGGCGTGGTCAAGCGCGCCGAGCGCGGCAACATCTACGTGGACCTGGGCGGCAACGCCGAGGCCTTCATCCCCAAGGACAAGGGCATTCCGCGCGACGTGCTGCGCGCCGGCGACCGAGTGCGCGGCTACCTGGCCGAAGTGCGTTCGGAGCCGCGTGGCCCGCAGCTGTTCATCAGCCGCGCCGCGCCGGAATTCATGATCGAGTTGTTCAAGCTGGAAGTGCCGGAAGTGGGCCAGGGCCTGGTCGAGATCAAGGCCTGCGCACGCGATCCGGGCGATCGCGCCAAGATCGCAGTGCTGGCGCACGACACCCGCACCGATCCGATCGGCGCCTGCATCGGCATGCGCGGTTCGCGCGTGCAGGCGGTGTCCAACGAGCTCAACGGCGAGCGCGTGGACATCGTGCTGTGGAACGACAACCCGGCCAACTTCGTCATCAACGCGATGGCGCCGGCCGAGGTGCAGTCGATCATCGTCGATGAAGAGAAGCACTCGATGGACCTGGCGGTGGCGGAAGACCGCCTGGCCCAGGCGATCGGCAAGGGCGGCCAGAACGTGCGCCTGGCCAGCCGCCTGACCGGCTGGCAGCTCAACGTGATGACCGCCGAGCAGGTCGCGGCCAAGTCCGAGGCCGAGCAGGCCGTGGCCCGCCAGCTGTTCATGGACAAGCTGGAAGTGGACGAGGAGATCGCCGCGATCCTGGTTGCCGAGGGCTTCAACTCGGTCGAGGAAATCGCCTACGTGCCGGTCGGCGAGCTGCTGGCGGTGGAAGGCTTCGACGAGGACATCGTCGAGGAACTGCGCGCGCGTGCCCGCGACGCGCTGCTCAACGAGGCGCTGGCCGCCGAGGAGAGCGACGACGACGGTGTGCCGGCGGCGGACCTGCTGTCGCTGCCGGGCATGGACGAAGCCACCGCCTACGCGCTGGCCGGCCATGGCGTACGCACCAGCGAGGACCTGTCGGATCTGGCTGCCGACGAAATCCTCGAGTTCGGCATCGAGGACCTGGACAAGGACCGCGCCGCGGCCCTGATCCTGGCCGCCCGCGCCGAGGAGATCGCCCGCCTGGAGCGCGGCGAATGAGTCAGCGATGAATGCCGCCCTGACCCGATCAGGGCTTAGAATCCGCGCTACCTTCGCACGCGGCGAGGGGGCGCCAACCAGATCATAGGATCCGAATGTCGCAGCAAACCACCATCCGCAAGCTGGCCGAACTGGTGAACACGCCGGTCGAGAAACTGCTGGTTCAACTGGCCGACGCCGGGATGAAGTTCAGCGGTCCCGACCAGGTTGTCACCAGCACCGAAAAGATGAAGCTGCTGGGCTTCCTGCGCCGTACCCACGGCAAGACCGACAAGCCGGTCGAGGAAGAGGCCCAGGCGGCGCCGAAGAAGATCACCCTGAACCGGCGCAAGCTGCAGGAAGTGACGGTCAGCGCCGGGCGCAGCAAGACCACGGTCAACGTCGAGGTCCGGCAGAAGCGCACCTACGTGAAGTCGGCCGAGGACCTGGCCGCCGAGCGTGCGGCGCCGTCCGCGGGCGGACGGGTGGACGACGAGCGCGCCGAGATCCTGCGCAAGCTGGAGGAATCCAAGCAGCGCAATCTGGCCGAACAGCAGAAGCTCGCCGAGCAGGATCGCGCGCGCGCCGAGGAAATCGAGCGCAAGCGCAAGGCCGAGCAGGAAGCGCGCGAGCGTGCCGAGGCCGAGCAGCGCGCGGCCCAGGCCGCGCTGGACGCCGAGTCGGCGCCGCCGGCTGCGGCGCCGTCCGCGCCTGCCGCCGACCGCAACGCCGCCGCCGCGCCGCGTCCGCCGCGTCCGCCGATGGCGCCGCGTCCGGCCGGTGCCGCGCATCCGGCCAAGCCGGCCGCGCCGCGCAGCGACGACCGCAACAATGCCAACAACAAGCACAAGACCCGCGGCTCGCACGTGATGGTCGCCGGGGTCGAGGACGACGACAGCACCAGCCGTTTCGCCGGCCAGCTGCATCTGTCTGCGGCCGACCGCGCGCGCCGTTCCAACGTGCGCGGCAAGCCGCGCGGCGGCAGCCACAGCGGCGGCCGTCGCCAGGCCGAACCGTCGCGCAGCGGCGGCGGCGCGCACGGCTTCGAGCGTCCGACCGCACCGGTGGTGCGCGAAGTGGCGATCGGCGACACCATCACCGTGGCCGACCTGGCGCAGAAGCTCGCGCTGAAGGGCGGCGACGTGGTGAAGGCGCTGTTCAAGATGGGCGTGATGGCCACCATCACCCAGACCATCGACCACGACACCGCGGCGCTGGTCACCGAGGAACTCGGCCACAAGCCTACCCGCGCCGGCAGTGCCGACGCCGAGGACGCGCTGCTGGCGCACACCGAGGACGCGCAGGGCGAGAAGCTGCCGCGGCCGCCGGTGGTCACCATCATGGGCCACGTCGACCACGGCAAGACCTCGCTGCTGGACTACATCCGCCGCACCAAGGTCGCCTCGGGCGAAGCCGGCGGCATCACCCAGCACATCGGCGCGTACCACGTCGAAACCGATCGCGGCGTCATCAGCTTCCTGGATACCCCTGGCCATGCCGCGTTCACCTCGATGCGCGCGCGCGGCGCCAAGCTCACCGACATCGTGGTGCTGGTGGTCGCGGCCGACGACGGCGTGATGCCGCAGACGGTCGAGGCGGTCAAGCATGCGAAGGCGGCCGGCGTGCCGCTGATCGTGGCGGTCAACAAGATCGACAAGTCCGGCGCCGATCCGCTGCGGGTCAAGAACGAGCTGCTGGCGCAGGACGTGGTCGCCGAAGAATTCGGTGGCGACACCCAGTTCGTCGAACTCTCGGCCAAGACCGGCCAGGGCATCGACGTGCTGCTGGACGCGATCTCGCTGCAGGCCGAAGTGCTGGAACTGCGGGCGGTGGCCGAAGGCCGCGCCAGCGGCGTGGTGATCGAGTCCTCGCTGGACAAGGGCCGCGGTCCGGTGGCGACGGTGCTGGTGCAGCAGGGCGCGCTGAAGAAGGGCGACTACCTGGTGTGCGGCATCCAGTACGGCCGCGTGCGTGCGCTGTTCGACGAGACCGGCAAGCAGCCGGATTCGGCCGGCCCGTCGATCCCGGTGCAGGTGCTGGGCCTGTCCGGCGTGCCGGATGCCGGCGACGACTTCGTGGTCGTCGACGACGAGCGCCTGGCCAAGGACGTGGCGCAGCAGCGCGAGACCAAGCGCCGCGAGTCGCGCCTGGTGTCCTCGGCGGGCAGCCGCATGGAAGACATCATGTCGCAGCTCGGCAAGGGCGAAGGCCAGCTGTCGCTGAACCTGGTGATCAAGGCCGACGTGCAGGGTTCGGTGGAAGCGCTGAAGCAGTCGCTGACCGCGCTGTCCAACGAGCAGATCCGCATCAACGTGATCCACTCCGGCGTGGGCGGCATCACCGAGTCCGATGCGAATTCGGCGCTGGCCTCCAAGGCCACGGTGATCGGCTTCAACGTGCGTGCCGACGCCTCGGCGCGGCGCATCATCGAGACCAACGGCATCGACCTGCGTTACTTCTCGATCATCTACGACGTGATCGACCAGGTGAAGCAGGTGGCGTCCGGCCTGCTGGGCGTGGAGATCCGCGAAGAGATCATCGGTATCGCCCAGGTGCGCGACGTGTTCCGCAGCTCCAAGTTCGGCGCCGTCGCCGGCTGCATGGTCGTGGAGGGCGTGGTCAAGCGCAACAAGCCGATCCGCGTGCTGCGCGACAACACCGTGGTGTTCGAGGGCGAGCTGGAGTCGCTGCGTCGCTTCAAGGAGAACGTCGACGAAGTGCGCAACGGCACCGAGTGCGGTATCGGTGTGAAGGCCTACAACGACGTCAAGGCCGGCGACCAGATCGAGTGCTTCGAGCGCATCGAAGTGCAGCGTACGCTGTAAGAGCCGGGAATCGGGAATCGGGATTGGGGAATGGGAAGAGCGGGGCGCTGCAGGTCCGTCGCTCGTCCCAGACCCTTCCCGATTTCTTTATTCCGAACAGAGAGATTTTCGCTATGCCCACCAAATCCTTTCACCGTACCGATCGTGTGTCCGCGCAGATCCGGCGCGACCTCGGCACGATCGTGCATGCGGCCGTGCGTGATCACGGCCTGCCGTCGGTCAGCGTGTCCGACGTCGAGGTCACCCGCGATCTGGCCCATGCCAAGGTGTTCGTCACCGCGCTGATGCAGGAACGCTCGGCCGAGGCGGTCAAGGGCCTGAAGGAACTGGCGCCGCAGCTGCGCAGCGAGCTGGCGCGGGCGATGAAGCTGCGCCACGTGCCCGAACTGCATTTCCACTACGACGATTCGGTCGATCGCGGCGAGCGCATCGACAATCTGCTGCGCGACATGCCGGAATTGCAGCAAGCGCAGGACGACGACGGCTATGCCGCCGACGACGGCGACACGGCGCCGCGCAAGGGCTGAGTCCGCTGCCGACGCCGTGGCGTCGGCGTCCAGTGTTTGAGTGCGGGCGCCGAACGCGAGCGCCCGTTTCGCAGTCGCGATCGCGGCGCTCTTTCATCCGTCCGGCGTCACGCTGTTCCATGCGTGCCGTTCGCCCGCGCAATGCCGGGGTCGGATCCGCCAATCCCGAATCCCAAATCCCGAATCCCCGCCCGCACCCCATGCCCGTCTTCGGCCCGCGCCTGCCTCGTATCGTCTTCCGTCGCCTCGACGGCATCGTGCTGCTCGACAAGCCGATCGGCATGAGTTCCAACGCGGCGCTGCAGGCGGCGCGGCGGCTGTTCCGTGCGGAGAAGGGCGGTCACACCGGCAGCCTGGATCCGCTCGCCACCGGCCTGCTGCCGCTGTGCTTCGGCGAGGCGACCAAGCTGGCCGGGCTGCTGCTCGGGTCGGCCAAGGCCTACGAAGCGGAGGTCGTGCTCGGCGTCACCACCGACAGCGACGATGCCGAGGGCGCGGTGCTGCGCACCCGACCGGTGCCGCCGCTGGACGCAGCGACCCTGGAGGCGGCGCTGGCACCGCTGCGCGGGCGTATCCGCCAGCGTGCGCCGATCTACTCGGCGCTCAAGCAGGGCGGCGAGCCGCTGTACGTCAAGGCGCGCCGCGGCGAGGCGATCGAGGCGCCGGAGCGCGAGGTCGAGGTGCATGCGATCGACGTGCTCGCCCACGCCGGCGACCGCCTGCGTCTGCACGTGGCCTGCGGATCCGGCACCTATATCCGCAGCCTGGCCCGCGACCTGGGCGAGGCGCTGGGCTGCGGCGCGCATATCGCCGCGCTGCGCCGGCTGTGGGTGGAACCGTTCCGCAACCCGCAGATGGTCACCCTGGAGCACCTGCAGCACCTGGCCACGCAGGATCCGGCGGCACTGGACGCGCTGGTGCTGCCGCTGGCCGCGGGCCTGGCCGATTTCCCGCCGCTGCGCCTGGAGCATGCTGCGGCGCAGCGCTTCCGCATGGGCCAGCGGCTGCGCGATCCGGCCTGGGTGCCCGGCCTGGCGGCGGTGTTCGACGCCGACGGCGTCCCGCTGGGCCTGGGCCAGGTCGATGCGAGCGGGCTGCTGGCGCCGCAGCGCATGTTCAATCCGTGACCGCGCAGCGGTCGCGCGGGGTGTTACCTGACTGTCGTTCAGTCATGACGCCGTCTTAACGCCTTGTTCCTCCGGGCCGAGGCCGGTACAATTTCGCGGCCTTTCCGGCACGCTGCGCTCCGGCGCAATCCTTCGCAATCGGCGAGCCAGGCGGTGCGTCCTCTGCACGTTCCTGCCGGCCCCGCATCTCAGAGAAAAATCCCATGTCCATCGACACCCAGAAAGTCATCGAAGAAAACAAGCGCGGCGCTGCCGACACCGGTTCGCCGGAAGTCCAGGTCGCCCTGCTGACCGCCCGCATCGAACTGCTGACCGGCCACTTCAAGACCCACAAGAAGGATCACCACAGCCGCCGCGGCCTGCTGCAGATGGTCAACCGCCGCCGCAGCCTGCTCGACTATCTGAAGAAGAAGGATGGCGAGCGCTACAAGGCGCTGATCGAGAAGCTCGGCCTGCGTCGCTGAGTCAACGAACCCCACCGCGGCGCAGCGATGCGCCGCGGTTTTGTTTTGGGTAGTACCGTGGCCCGGGGATCGCTCCGCGCCACCGGCCGGATCCTCCCGGCCACCCGCCAGCGGCATGGGCCGTCAGCGGTCCATTTGCAGACAGCATCATCCAAGGAAACCCCGTGGCAAAAATCACCAAAACCTTCCAGTACGGCAAGCACACCGTCACCCTCGAAACCGGCGAGATCGCCCGCCAGGCCGGCGGTGCCGTCATCGTCAAGATGGACGACACCGTACTGCTGGTCACCGCCGTCGCCGCCAAGAGCGCGCGCGAAGGTCAGGACTTCTTCCCGCTGACGGTCGACTATCAGGAGAAGTTCTACGCCGGCGGCCGCATCCCCGGCGGCTTCTTCAAGCGCGAGGGCCGTGCGACCGAGAAGGAGACGCTGATTTCGCGTCTGATCGACCGTCCGATCCGTCCGCTGTTCCCGGAGGATTACAAGAACGAAGTGCAGATCATCGCCACGGTGATGTCGATGAACCCGGACATCGACGGCGATATCGCCGCGCTGATCGGCGCCTCGGCCGCCCTGTCGCTGGCCGGCACCCCGTTCAAGGGCCCGATCGGCGCCGCCAAGGTTGGCTACAAGAACGGCGAGTACATCCTCAACCCGACCGTGTCGGATCTGAAGGAGTCGCAGCTGGAGCTGGTCGTCGCCGGTACCGCCAACGCGGTGCTGATGGTTGAGTCCGAAGCCGCGCTGCTGTCGGAAGAAGTGATGCTGGGCGCGGTCACCTTCGGCCACCGCGAGATGCAGAAGGTCATCAACGCGATCAACGAGCTGACCGTCGAAGCCGGCACCAAGCCGTCCGACTGGGTTGCCCCGGCCAAGAACGAAGCCATGATCGCCGCGCTGAAGGAAGCGGTCGGCGAGCAGCTGGCCGCTGCGTTCCAGGTGCGCGACAAGCTGCAGCGCCGCGATGCGATCTCGGCGATCAAGAAGGACGTGCTGGCGCAGCTGGCGCCGCGTGCCACCGCCGAGAACTGGGTCGCTGCCGACCTGGCCAAGGAATTCGGTGAGCTGGAATACCAGACCATGCGCGGTTCGGTGCTGAGCACCAAGGTGCGCATCGACGGCCGTGCGCTGGACACCGTGCGCCCGATCAGCGTGCAGGCCGGCGTGCTGCCGCGTACCCACGGCTCGGCGCTGTTCACCCGCGGCGAGACCCAGGCGATCGTGGTCACCACGCTGGGCACCGCCCGCGACGGCCAGGTGATCGACGCGGTCTCCGGCGAGTACAAGGAAAACTTCCTGTTCCATTACAACTTCCCCCCGTACTCGGTGGGCGAGTGCGGCCGCTTCGGCGCGCCCAAGCGTCGCGAGATCGGCCACGGCCGCCTCGCCAAGCGCGGCGTGCTGGCGGTGATGCCGACCATGGAAGAGTTCCCGTACACCATCCGCGTGGTCTCGGAAATCACCGAATCCAACGGTTCCTCGTCGATGGCCTCGGTCTGCGGTTCGTCGCTGGCGCTGATGGACGCCGGCGTGCCGGTGAAGGCGCCGGTGGCCGGTATCGCCATGGGCCTGGTGAAGGAAGGCAACGACTTCGTGGTGCTGTCGGACATCCTGGGCGATGAAGATCACCTGGGCGACATGGACTTCAAGGTCGCCGGTACCGCCGACGGCGTGTCCGCGCTGCAGATGGACATCAAGATCGAAGGCATCACCGAGGAGATCATGAAGCAGGCCCTGGCGCAGGCCAAGGCCGGCCGACTGCACATCCTCGGCGAGATGGCCAGCGCGCTGACCACCCCGCGTGCGGAGCTGAGCGACTACGCGCCGCGCCTGCTGACGATCAAGATCCACCCGGACAAGATCCGCGAAGTGATCGGCAAGGGCGGTTCGACCATCCAGGCGATCACCAAGGAAACCGGCACCCAGATCGACATCCAGGACGACGGCACCATCGTCATCGCCTCGGTCAATGCGATCGCCGCGCAGGCCGCCAAGTCGCGCATCGAGCAGATCACCTCGGACGTCGAGCCGGGCCGCATCTACGAAGGCAAGGTCGCCAAGATCATGGACTTCGGCGCGTTCGTGACCATCCTGCCGGGCAAGGACGGCCTGGTGCACGTCTCGCAGATCTCCAGCGAGCGCGTGGAGAAGGTCGGCGACAAGCTGAAGGAAGGCGACGTGGTCAAGGTCAAGGTGCTGGAAGTCGACAAGCAGGGCCGCATCCGCCTGTCGATGAAGGCCGTGGAAGAGGGCGAGGGCGCGTCGGCCGAATAAGCCGCACGCTGCCAGCGTCGTTCCAGGAAAAAGCGGGCTTCGGCCCGCTTTTTTCTTGCCTGGTGTTTGCGCAGGCGCGACGGGGCGCCAACGGTGACATCCTGTCGTGGCTGACGCCGCTCCTGCACAGGAAGACGGAGCATTTGGCCCGCGACTTGGCCGAGGCTGCCAGCGATCGCTGGAGAGCATCTGCAGATGCGCTGACAGCGGCCCAGGGTCGGCGAGGGTGGGGCGCGCGCCCGTAGCGCACGCTTAAGCAGGAGCGGCTTCAGCCGCGACCAGGCCGGCATGGCGATCTTGGGAATTCCTGGGGGATGATCCCGAACCGGGGACCAGCGCCGCGCCTGCGGTGGGCGTTCTCAGCCGCTGCTGCCGTCTTCGATCGCCGGATAGCGTGCCAGATGCGCCGACAGCGGTCCGGGGTGGGCGAGCTGGTAGCCCTGGCCGTAGCGCGCGCCCAGCGCCTGCAGCGTCGCCAGTTCGCTCTCGGTCTCGATGCCTTCGACGACCACGTCGGCATTGGTTTCTGCGGCGAAGGAGAGAATGGCCATCGCCAGCCGCTGCCGGCGCGGTTCGGCGTCGATGCCGCGTGTCAGGGTCAGGTCCAGTTTGATGATGTCCGGCGCAAGGTGCAGCAGATGGCGCAGGCTGGCGAAACCGGTACCGGCGTCGTCCAGGGCGATGCGCAGGCCCTGCCGCTGCAGCAGGCCGATGTGCTCGGACAGGCGTGGGTAATCCGGCGCCTGCAGTTGTTCGGTGATTTCCAGCACGATCCGCGACAGGTCGTGGCCGTGCAGCAGCGCCTGCAACTGCGGATGCAGCAGCGTCGGTGCGGACACGTTGATCGCCAGATACAGCGGCGCCGGCAACTGCGCCAGCAGCTCCAGCGCCTTGCGCGCGGCGGCCAGCTCCAGGTCCAGGCCCAGCCCGACCCGGCTGGCATCGTCGAACCAGCGCAGTGGCGGCAGCGCCGGATTGGCCGGAAAGCGCGACAGTGCCTCCACCCCGACGATGCGTTGCGATGCCAGTGCCAGCACTGGCTGGGTCACGATCTGCAGGCGCGTCTCGGCGATGGTTTCGCGGATGCGGGTGGCGATCGCCGCCTTCTCGCGAAATGCGTGTTTCTCCATGTCCTGGCGGCGCGCGATGTCGGTCTGCAGTGCGGCGCGGTCCATCGCCAGCGCCAGCGTCGCGCCGACCAGGGTCGCCAGCAATTCCAGTGTGCGCACGTCCTGTGCGCTGTAGGCGTTGGGGTGCGGCGCGAGGACCTTGAGCACGCCGATGCTGCGGTCGCCGTAGCGCAGCGGCACCACCAGCATCGAGCGCAAACCGATGCGCCGGCAGGCCGCGCGGTCCACGCGCGGATCGACTTCCGAATCGTCGCAGCGCAAGACCTCGCCGGTCCGCATGCACAGCCCCGACAGGCTGCCGTTGCTGGGCAGGCGCAGGCCGAGGTGGCGCTCGGCGACGCCGCTGGCCGACCAGTACAGCATGTCCTTGCCGTCGCACATCTCCACCACGGCGCCATTGGAGCGGGTCAGCTCCTGCGCGCGGCGGGTGACCACGTCGACCACCTGCAGCGGATCGCCGCCGGCCGCGGCGATTTCGCCCTGCGCCAGGATGATGCGCGACAGCAACGCCGCGTCGTCCTGGGTCGCGGCGGCGGCGTGCTGGATGAGGTCCGAAATGTCGGATGCCTTGGCCATGTCCGCATCATGTGGCAGTGCGTCGGAGGACGGCAATCGCGCGGCGCGCGCTTCGCCCAGGCAGCGTGCGGAACTGATCGCTCCATCACGCTGCGCGCGTGTGCGTGCTCAGTCGCCAGCGCCACCCTTGCGCGGCTTGCCGTACAGGCTGCGCAACTCGTCCTTGGCCTGCTCCAGGATCTGGCGGCGCTGCGCCGGCAACTGGTCGCCGGCGCGATTGATGTAGAAGGTCAGCATCGACATGGCCGAGCGATACGGACCGGTGCGGCGGCGGGCGTGCAGGTCGGCCGACTGCTTGAGCGCGCGCGCGATCGCGGCCGGATCGTTGCCTTCGAACACGTTAGGCGCGACGCCGAGCGACTGTTGCGCGTCGCTGCCGCGGCGCTGGTTGAGGTCGGTACTGGAGAGTGACGGGCTGCTCTGTGCCATTGGTGATGCTCCTTGGCGATGGCGGTGGAGAGGTACAACGCATGCGCAGTCCCACAGTGCAGGACCCGATGGCGGATGCCGCCGCCATCGCTGCCGCGCGCCGCGAGGCGACGGCAGTTCGACGTCGAAGGGAGACGGAGGCGGACGCGGCGCGAACGCGCGCCGCCGCGATCGCGTGTGCGGGTCGTGGAGCGTCCCGCGCGCGTGATGGGCGATGCCGTTGTTCGCTGGTGTTGCCGTGCCGCATTCCGTTCCCAGAAGCGAAGCTTGTGCGTGATGCGCAAACGCTAGGCCGGGATACGTGACGCCGTCGACAACATAACCGCGCTACGCGGAGCGAGTGGTAGACATTATGTCGTTCGATGAACGCTTAATGGAAAAACCCCTAAAAACAGGGCTCGCGCGAGGTTGCGCTTGATTGCCTGGATAACGTCACCATTTTCATTGCCGAGAAAATGGCGCAAGACATCCAGCTGGACAATCCGCACAGGCGGCATCGTCGGCGCGCCCCAGGTTGGTTGCGACGCTGACACCAGGAGATCGCATGTCGTTGGCGCAGGCGCGCTTCCATCCCGCCGTTGCACGCTGGTTCGAGCAACGTTTCGCGGCGCCCACGCCGGCGCAGGCGGCGGCGTGGCCGGCGATCCAGGCCGGACGGCATACGCTGGTCGCCGCGCCGACCGGCTCGGGCAAGACCCTGACGGCATTTTTGGCTGCGCTGGATGCGCTGGTCCGCGAAGGCCTGCGTGAAGGCGGCCTGCAGGACCGTACCCAGGTGTTGTACGTGTCGCCACTGAAAGCGCTTTCAAACGACATCCAGCTCAATCTCGAGGCGCCGCTGCAGGGCATTCGCGCCGAACTGGCGGCGCTGGGTTTGCCGGATGTGTCCATTCGCACCGCGGTACGCACCGGCGACACCCCACAGCGCGAGCGCGCGCAGGCGCGGCGGCGCCCGCCGCATGTGCTGGTGACCACGCCGGAGTCGCTGTACGTGCTGCTCGGCTCGGTGTCCGGGCGCGAGACGCTGCGCCACGTGCGCACGGTGATCGTCGACGAGATCCATGCGCTGGCGGCGAACAAGCGCGGCAGCCATCTGGCGTTGTCGCTGCAGCGCCTGCAGCAGCTGTGCGAGGCGCCGCCGCTGCGCATCGGCCTGTCGGCGACGCAGAAGCCGATCGAGGCGGTCGCACGTTTCCTGGTCGGCAGCGCCGCGGTGCACGACGGCGTTGCCGACTGCGCCATCGTCGACATCGGCTATGCGCGTGCCCGCGACCTGGCGCTGGAGGTGCCGCCGACGCCGCTCAGCGTGACCATGTCCGCCGACCAGTGGCAGCAGGCGTATACGCGCCTGGCCGAGTTGGTGCGCGCGCACCGCACCACTCTGGTGTTCGTCAACACCCGGCGCATGGCCGAGCGCACCGCGCGGCACCTGGGCGAACTGCTCGGCACGCAGGCGGTGGCGGCGCATCACGGCAGCCTGGCGCGCGAGACCCGGCTGCTCGCCGAGCGCCGGCTCAAGGCCGGCGAGCTGCAGGTGCTGGTGGCCACCGCTTCGCTGGAACTGGGCCTGGACATCGGCGACGTCGACCTGGTCTGCCAGCTCGGCTCGCCGCGTTCGATCGCCGCGTTCCTGCAGCGCGCCGGCCGCTCCGGGCACGCGGTGGGCGGCACGCCGAAGGCGCGCTTGTTTCCGCAGTCGCGCGACGACCTGGTCGAGTGCGCGGCCTTGCTGGATTGCGTGCGCCGCGGCGAACTGGATGCGCTGCGCATGCTCGATGCGCCGCTGGACGTGCTCGCCCAGCAGCTCGTCGCCGAGGTGGCCTGCCAGGAGTGGGAGGAAGACGCGCTGTACGCGCTGGTGCGTGGCGCCTGGCCGTATGCGGCGTTGCCGCGCGCGCAGTTCGACGCGGTGCTGCGCATGCTCAGCGAAGGCTTCAGCACGCGGCTGGGGCCGCGCGCCGGCTACCTGCATCGCGATGCGGTGCATCGCCGCGTGCGCCAGCGCCGAGGTGCGCGGATGGCGGCGCTCACCTCCGGCGGCACCATCCCCGAGACCGGCGACTACAGCGTGGTGCTGGAGCCGCAGGCGCAGACCATCGGCACGGTCAACGAGGATTTCGCGGTGGAGAGCCTGGGCGGCGACGTGTTCCAGCTCGGCAACGCCAGCTACCGCATCCTGCGCGTGGAAGCGGGGCGGGTACGGGTGGAGGACGCGCGCGGCGCGCCGCCCAACATCCCGTTCTGGATCGGCGAGGCGCCCGGGCGCAGCGATGCGTTGTCGCTGGGCGTGTCGCGGCTGCGGGCCGAAGTCGCGCAGGCGCTGGAGCAGGGCGGCGCGGCGCAGGCGCTGCAGTGGCTGTGCGGCCCGCTGGCGCTGGACGCGGCCGCTGCGCAGCAGATCGTCGATTACCTGGGCCGCGCGCATGCGGCGCTGGGCGCCTTGCCGACCCAGCAGTGCATCGTGCTGGAACGCTTCTTCGATGCCACCGGCGGCACCCAGCTGGTGATCCACAGCGTCTACGGCAGCCGCATCAACCGCGCGTGGGGCCTGGCCCTGCGCAAGCGCTTCTGCCGCACCTTCAATTTCGAGTTGCAGGCGGCCGCGACCGAGGACGCGATCGTGCTGTCGCTGTCGACCCTGCACAGCTTCGCCCTGGACGAGGTGGCGCGCTATCTGCGCGCCGCGTCTGCGCTGGACGTGCTGGTGCAGGCGCTGCTGGACGCGCCGCTGTTCGGCGTGCGCTGGCGCTGGAACGCCACCAATGCGCTGGCGCTGCCGCGCTTCACCGGCGGGCGCAAGGTCGCGCCGCAACTGCAGCGGATGAAGTCCGAGGATCTGCTGGCCACGGTGTTTCCCGACCAGGTGGCCTGCGCGGAGAACCTGGTCGGCGAGCGCGAGATTCCCGAGCACCCGCTGGTGGCGCAGACCCTGCGCGACTGCCTGGACGAGGCGATGGACAGCGATGGCTGGCTGCAGCTGCTACGCGGCATCGAGGCCGGCGAGGTGCGCGTGCTGGCGCGCGAGCTGACCGCGCCCTCGCCGCTGGCGGCCGAGGCGCTGGACGCGCGGCCCTATGCCTTTCTCGACGACGCGCCGCTGGAAGAGCGGCGCACCCAGGCCGTGCACAGTCGCCGCTACCAGGATCCGCACAGCGCCGACGATCTCGGCCAGTTGGACCCGCAGGCGATCGACGCGGTGCGCGAGGAGGCCTGGCCGCAGCCGCGCAGCCGCGACGAGATGCACGAGGCGCTGCTCACGCTCGGGGTGGTGAGCGCCGCCGAGGCCGCCGCGCAGCCGCAGTGGCGGCAGTGGTTGGATGAACTGGCTGCCGACGCGCGCGCCACCTGCCTGCACGGCGTCGACGGCGCCGCGGCGGCGTTGTGGGTGACGGCCGAAGCGCAGGCGGCGGTGGCGCAGCTGTACCCGCAGGCCAGCGCGCGGCCGGCCATCGCCAGTCCCGAGGGCTACGCGGTGGCCAACTGGGACCGCGACAGCGCGCTGCGCGAGTTGCTGCGCTGCCGGCTGGCAGGCCTGGGGCCGGTCACTGCGGCCACGCTGGCCGCGCCGCTGCACCTGCCGCTGCGCGAGGTGCAGGCCGGGCTGCTGGCGCTGCAGCAGGACGGCTATGTGCTCGGTGGTCGGTTCAGTGCCGACGCCGATGCCGAGGAGTGGTGCGAGCGGCACCTGCTGGCACGCATCCACCGCTACACCCTCGGCCGCCTGCGCCGCGAGATCGAGCCGGTGGCGCCGCGCGACTACGCGCGCTTCCTGTTCCGTTGGCAGCATCTGGACGCACAGGGCCAGGTGGAGGGCGCTGAAGCGCTGGCCGCGGTGCTGGCGCAACTGGAGGGCGTGGAGGCCGCGGCGCCGCTGTGGGAGGCGGAACTGTTGCCTGCGCGGGTGCGCGACTACCGTCCGGCCTGGCTGGACGAGGCCTGCAGTGCCGGCCGCACGCTGTGGACGCGGTTGCGCCCCGGCGCCGGCGGCGCCGCGCCGACGCTGCGCAGCACGCCGATCCTGCTGCTGCCGCGGCGCAGCGCCGGGCAGTGGTCGCGGCTGTCGCCAGCGCCGGAGGCCGATGCGCTCGGCTCGCGCGCGCACAAGGTCGCCGACCATCTCGCGGCGCATGGCGCCTCGTTCTTCGACGAGATCGCCGCGGCCACCCGCCTGCTCTCCACCGAACTGGAGGTGGCGCTGGCCGAGCTGGTCGCCGCCGGTCGGGTCCATTGCGACAGCTACGCCGGCCTGCGCGCCTTGCTGGTGCCGGCATCGAAGCGCCCGTCGGCGCTGTCGCGGCGGCGGCCGCGCATGGCGCTGTACGGCGGCATCCAGGATGCCGGGCGCTGGGCGCTGTTGCGGGCCGGCGCCGAGGCCGACGACCCGGCCGCGCGCAGCGAGGCGGTCGAGCACGTCGCGCTGACGCTGCTGCGCCGCTACGGCGTGGTCTGCTGGCGCCTGCTCGAGCGCGAGGCGGCATGGCTGCCGCCGTGGCGCGAGCTGTTGTGGGTCTACCAGCGCCTGGAGGCGCGTGGCGAGATCCGCGGCGGGCGCTTCATCGATGGCCTGTCCGGCGAACAGTTCGCCCTGCCGGAGGCGATCGGTCTGCTGCGGCAACTGCGCCGCCAGCCTGGCGACGGCACCTGGGTGTGCGTGGCCGCCGCCGATCCGGCCAATCTGCTCGGCAGCGTGCTCCCGGGCACGCGGCTGCCACGCGTGGCGGGCGCGCGCGTGCTGTACCGCGACGGCGTGCCGATGGCGAGCTGGGTCGGCGAGCGTTTCGAGGCGCTGCAGGAGCTCGATGCCGAGGAACGCGTGCGCGCGCAGCGCTTGTTGCGCGGAGCCACCGCGGCGGAACGACGCACGGTCGCGGCGCTGCCGATGGTGTGAAGACGCGGCGCCATGCACGCGCTCGCGCACTACGAGGGCGGGCATATCGGCGCCGCTTTCACATTCTGTCTACAAATTAAAGGGGTTGGTATCCCACTTCGCCTTCGGTGCAGAACCGGGGTCATCTGCCATTGCAGAACAACTGCGGCATCCGCGCCGCAGACGCCCAGGCGCCTTCTTCACACGCGTCGAGTGCTGCGCCGCAATGCCCGTTGCGCATTCATGCAACGTCGCCGCAGCGCTTGCGCTATGCGGAATTCCGCAGTTTTCACGCGATTTAAAGGCGCTGTCGATGACGCCGATAGCCCTCACGCACAGACGTTGCGGCGCAGCGTCCTCGCTCTCCTCAGAGCGAGTGTGTCCACTCCGCGAGGCGTTGCGGAAGACGGCTGGAGGCGCTCACTTGCGCAACCGGACGCACACAAAGAATCGGGGTACACCATGTTGGGCAATATGAAAATCGGAGTCAGGCTGACGGCGGCATTCCTGATCGTGGCGGCGATCGGCGCCTGTATCGGCTGGGTCGGCATTCGCAACTCCGGCCGCATCAACGACTACGCCACGGTGCTGTACGAGCGCGAACTGCTTGGTCTGTCGCACCTGAAAGAGGCCAACATCAATCTGATCAACGCCGGCCGGTCGCGCGCCAACCTGCAGTTGGCCAGTACCGCGGAAGACCGCGCCAAGCACGTTGCCAACATCGACAAGTACACCGCCCAGGTGGTCGAGCACATGGACAAGGCCAGGACCTCGTTCGACGACCCGGCCACGCTGGCCAAGCTGGCCCGCTTCGACCAGGTGTGGAAGACCTACCTGGAGCGGCGCGGCCAGTTCGTCGACTCGGTGATGCGCGAGCCGCTGCCGCAGGGCAATGCGCAGCTGGCGGACCTATCGAAGGGCGTGCGCAGCAGCTCCGACGAACTGGATACGCTGATGTCCGAACTCAGCGAAACCAAGGAAGCCAACGCGGCGCGTGCCAACGACGCCACCGATGCGATCTATGCCAGCAGCACCCGCACCATGCTGGCCATCGTGATCGGCGGCGTGCTGCTCGGGGTCGGCCTGGGCTGCTGCATCAGCCGCAGCGTGACCCGGCCGATCGACAAGGCGGTCAGCGTGGCCAATGCGCTGTCCGAGGGCGACCTGAGCATGTCGATCGAGGTGCGCGGCCGCGACGAAACCGCGCAGCTGCTGATGGCGATGCAGCGCATGGTCGAGAAGCTGCAGCAGGTGGTCGGCGAGGTCAACGCCAGTGCGCAGAGCCTGGCCGGTGCGTCGGAAGAAGTCAGCGCCACCGCGCAGTCGCTGAGCCAGGCCTCGACCGAACAGGCCGCCGGCGTGGAAGAGACCAGCGCCTCGCTGGAGCAGATGACCGCCTCGATCGCGCAGAACACCGACAACGCCAGGATCACCGACGGCATGGCCGCGCAGGCGGCGCGGGAAACCCTGGAGGGCGGCGAGGCGGTGGTTGCCACGGTCGCGGCGATGAAGCAGATCGCGCAGAAGATCGGCATCATCGACGACATCGCCTACCAGACCAACCTGCTGGCATTGAACGCGGCGATCGAGGCTGCGCGCGCCGGCGAGCACGGCAAGGGCTTCGCCGTGGTCGCCGCGGAAGTGCGCAAGCTGGCCGAGCGCAGCCAGGTGGCCGCGCAGGAGATCGGCGAGGTCGCCGGTTCCAGCGTGGAACTGGCGGAGAAGGCCGGTCAGCTGCTGGAGACCATCGTGCCCAGCATCAAGAAGACCTCGGATCTGGTGCAGGAGATCGCTGCCGCCTCGCAGGAACAGTCGTCCGGCGTCACCCAGATCAATGCGGCGGTGGTGCAGCTGAGTCAGATCACCCAGCAGAACGCGACCGCCTCCGAAGAGCTGGCGGCCACCGCCGAATCGATGAGCACGCAGGCCGTGCAGTTGCAGGACAGCATGGCGTTCTTCCAGTTGTCCGCCGGCGCGCGCCGCGCCACGCACGCGCTGGACGACGGTGAGCCGGTGGCGCCGCTGCGTGCGGCTGGCTCGCGCTGGGCGCCGCGTGCGCCATCCGTCGCCGCGCGCCGTTCCGTTGCAGGCAATCGCGACCGCAGCGAAGCGCTGCTGGGCCGCGCCTGATCCATTCCCTGGCGGCGCCTGTCGCGCCGCCAGTTCCGTGTCGCTGTCGTTGTCACAACTGCCCATTGTCGGGAGAGTGCCGTGCTGAAGAATCTCAAAATCGCAACCAAGCTCTACGGCGGCTTCGCCGTGGTCCTGTGCATCCTGCTGGCCCTGGCCGGCGTGGCGTACTTCAACGTGTCCGCGTTGTCGCAGGCCAATTACTGGAACACCCACACCTACAAGGTGATCGCCGAAGTCGATGCCGCGCTCAGCAGCCTGATCAACATCGAGACCGGTACGCGCGGCTTCTCGCTGACCGGCGAGGACGCGTTCCTGCAGCCCTACCGCGACGGCGTCGCCAGCTTCGAAAGCCACCTGCGCACGGCGCAGGAGCTGACCGCCGACAACCCCAAGCAGCAGGAGCGCCTGAACGCGCTGAAGCAGACCCAGGCGCAATGGCTCAGCCAGGCGGTGCATCCGCAGATCGCGCTGCGCAAGAACGTCAACGATGGCCAGGCGACGATGGAGGCGCTGACCGCTGCGGTGCGTGCTTCCAAGGGCAAGGCCTACATGGACGCCATGCGCGATCGCATGGCCGAAGTGCGTCGCGCCGAGAGCGAGTTGCTCGCTGCGCGCGCCACCGAGGCCGAGCAGTTGCAGCAGCGCACCAACCTGACCCTGATCGTCGGCAGCCTGGTCGCGGCACTGTGTGCCTCGTTGATCGGTTTCCTGATCGCGCGGTCGCTGATGAGCGAACTTGGCGGCGAGCCGAGCACGGTGATGGAAGTGGCCTCGCGAATCGCGCGCGGCGATCTCACCGTGCAGGTGCCGACCCGCCCCAACGACAGCACCAGCGCGATGGTGGCGCTGCAGGCGATGGTCGAGCGACTGGCGGAGGTGGTGGGCGAGGTCAATGCCAGCGCGCAGTCGCTGGCCGGTTCGTCCGAGGAAGTCAGCGCCACCGCGCAGTCACTGAGCCAGGCGGCCACCGAGCAGGCCGCCGGCGTGGAGGAGACCAGCGCCTCGCTGGAGCAGATGACCGCGTCCATCGCGCAGAACACCGACAACGCCAAGGTCACCGAGGGCATGTCGGCGCAGGCGGCCAAGGAAGCGGTGGAGGGCGGCGACGCGGTGCTGGCGTCCACCCAGGCGATGAAGCAGATCGCGCAGAAGATCGGCATCATCGACGACATCGCCTATCAGACCAACCTGCTGGCGCTGAACGCGGCGATCGAGGCCGCGCGCGCCGGCGAGCACGGCAAGGGCTTTGCGGTGGTCGCCGCCGAAGTGCGCAAGCTGGCCGAGCGCAGCCAGGTGGCCGCGCAGGAAATTGGCGAAGTCGCCGCCAGCAGCGTGGGCCTGGCCGATCGCGCCGGCAGCCTGCTCGGCACCATCGTGCCCAGCATCAAGAAGACCTCGGATCTGGTGCAGGAGATCGCCTCGGCCTCGCAGGAGCAGTCCTCCGGCGTCACTCAGATCAACCTGGCGGTGTCCCAGCTCAGCCAGGCCACGCAGCAGAACGCGGCGGCCTCCGAGCAACTGGCGGCGACCGCCGAACAGATGAGCACCCAGGCCGAATCGCTGCAGCAGGCGATGGGGTTCTTCCGCCTCAGTCGCGAACAGGACCTGGCCGCGCCGCGCCGTGCCGCGCCGGTGGCGCCCAGGCCGGCCGCCACCCGGCCGCTGCGCGACGCCGGCAAGGCCCTGCGCCCGCGTGCGCGCCCGGTGCCGGCCTACGCGCTGGCGGATGCGCCGGACGAAGGCCAGTTCGTCAACTTCTGAAGGGGAAGAACATGCACAACGATCGCTACGAGAGCGCGGCCGAGCACGCGCCGCAGGGGGGCTGGCAGTTCCTGACCTTTCAGCTGGACCGCGAACTGTTCGGGCTCAACATCGCCGGCATCCACGAGATCATCGAGTACCGTCCGCCCACCCCGGTGCCGACCATGCCGGCCTGCGTGCGCGGGGTGATCAACCTGCGCGGCGCGGTGGTGCCGGTGGTGGACCTGCAGTCGCGGCTCGGCCGCGGGCCCAGCCAGGTCACCCGGCGCAGCTGCATCGTCATCGCCAGCGCCGCCACCGACGAGGGCGGCGGCGCGCAGTCCTTCGGCCTGCTGGTGGATGCGGTCAACGAGGTGCTGGAACTGCCGCCGCAGCAGATCGAGGCGCCGCCGGCCTTCGGCAGCGATATCCGCCGCGACCTGCTGCAGGGCATGGGCAAGCTGGAGGATCGGCTGGTGATCCTGCTGGACCGCGCGCGGCTGCTGCGCAGCGACGACATCGCCGAGGTCGGCGCACCGGCGCTGGCGGCGTGACGTCAGGTAGGCCGTGATCCATGCATCACGGCGGCCCCGCTAGGGTGGCGGCGAACGGGCATCCGCCCCAGCGAGGTGCAGACCATGGCAAACGACGAGACCACCCAGTCCGGCAAGCAGCAGGGCATCCACGAGGGCCGGCAGGACCGTGCCCAGGACGACACCGCCAAGCAGCGGCCGGGCCTGGAAGACCAGAAGCTGCGCGAGGCGCACGAGCGTGGCCCGCGTTCCGGCCAGGATGAGCCGGAGCAGGGCGGTCACGACTGAGCGATGCGGCGGGAAGGAGCGGAGTGCATCCCGCTTCCCGTTCCGTCAGGACGACGGCCAAGGACTGCCTGACGCGCCAGTGGACGGCGCACCCCGCGCGATCGAGCGCGGCCAGGCTCAAGATCGGCCAACAAAAAAGGCCAGAGAGCCTGGTGGCTGTCTGACCTCGTTTGCACCGTCGAAGACGGCAAGATGGTGGGCGGAAGGCTCCCGAATAATACCTGCAAGTGACTGTAATGCAATAGGTATTTCAGATGCGGTGAGCGCTGTTACCGCCATAGTTACCGCCAAGCTCATGCGGCTAGGCCCTGCGTACCATTGCGTGCGTCTACCGCTGCACTCATCCATGCGGCCACTTCGGTGGAAACCCAAGCGGCAATGTTGCCACCGGGGAATTGTACTGGCTTCGGGAACTTGCCCGCAGCGGCCCAGGCATAGAGCGTGGACTTGCTGACGCCGACGGTCGCGATGACCTCGGGCAAGCGCATGAAGTGATACGGCAGTGTCGTCTGTGGTTGAGTCGTCATG
Organism: Xanthomonas sp. LMG 12459; assembly: GCF_009192905.1. NCBI lineage: Bacteria > Pseudomonadati > Pseudomonadota > Gammaproteobacteria > Lysobacterales > Lysobacteraceae > Xanthomonas > Xanthomonas sp. LMG 12459. The sequence continues at coordinate 11,273 of NZ_NSGT01000020.1, read as the reverse complement.
GCTTCCTTGAAATGAGAAAGGCCCGCTGCATGAGATTGCGGCGAGCCTTTGGGTTGGTGTGGTGCATGCCGTTGGGCAGCTTTCCCCGGAGGGGGCGGCATGGGGGCGGCTGGGCCTTGGATGGTTGAAGTGACTGCCGCGTAATTTCGCAGCGAAAATCTTTTTCTTCTCCCGCCGGCAGTGCGGTCAAATCAGGCTGGGGCTGTCAGTTGTCCAGATGTGCCGGTTGCGCTGGGACAGCGGGTGTCCCAATTGGGACAGGGCGGCGTGCTGGGCTGAAGGGAGCAAGAAGCTCCACCGATGCGAGTTGATCTGTGGCACTCACCTCGTCGTTCGCCAGCATCTCAAGCGCTCTGGCGCGCACGGCTGGGGATGAGCCATCCACGAGCTTGACTATGTGGCGCGCAACCCTTTCTGCATCCCGGTCTAGCTGCTGCTGGTCCGAGCTAGGCAGGCTTGTTTGCCAAGGGTTCTTTGCTTCGCGTACATGTCGCCACCTCGGCCAACCTGTGCCGGGATCTATCGCCAGCGCGTGGAACTCTGTAGCGATGACGTGCGGCATATTGGTGAGCATGCTGCTTACCGTACTCTTGCTGATGCCAAATCGAGCGGCGACAGAGCGTAAAGACTCCCCCACACTGGGAAGCTCGATAGCTCCTCGATGCGTTAGATCTGCAAGGTACTGCCAAGCCGCGTCCCGGCGCTGCTCGTTGTGAAGGGCGAGCGATCTGCCAGTGCAGTTGACCAGTTTGGAAACAACCAGGGCCGTCCGCCAATCTAAGGCTAAAACACCCGCCGGAACTTGCTTTCTGCCTGCTTGTTGGTATGCCCTCAGGCGGTGGTGACCATCGACCACATACAAGCCAGTTTCTACCGGCTCGGCGCTACCAATGTCGGCGAGCCAAATCGGATCAAGCTGCTTATCCTCCGCCGCTTCCAGTACCAAGCGAAGCGTAGCAATGTGTTGCTCGCTGCTTTCCTCGGCTCGCCCTTTGTCCTTGAACGGTACCAAGCGGGCAACACGTGGTTGCAGAGCGTCGTGGATTCGTATCTCGCCAATCTTGATCAGGCGAGTTTGGGCTTGTTTGAACTGTTCCATTACCGCGTCGTATTTCATTGTTGTCTCCTAATAGGTGTTCAAAGGAGACGCGCACAGCTTCCTGAGCTTGCTGCTACTGATAGGAGGCAGCTAATACTGGGTGCCAAGGTACGCGCCAACGAAAGATGCGTCCCTTCGCCGTAGGTGTACCAAAATTAGGTGGCCTTAAAAATCAATGACTTATGACTCTGGCCTGATTGGCCGATACCTGAAGTTACCGAGCTTTGGTGGGGGATGTTGGCTCTAGCAAGCAGCTCGGATGCACGCCCAGCGCCTCGGCAAGGCGGTAGATGTTCAGTAGCGCGATGTTGCGCTGTCCACGCTCGACGCCGCCCAGGTAGCTACGCGCCAACCCGCTCTCCAAGGCAAGACGTTCCTGGGAGAGTCCCTTGGCCTTACGGACCTCGGCAAGTCGCAGCCCAAACAGGACACGGGGATCGGTTGGCATCGCTTTCTCTGGCATGTGAGAACGATGCGGTGGCAACCTCTATCGGACCACGCCCTATGAGGACACCCTCTATGAGTGACATGGGTGCCTGGCTCTTCTATCATTCCTTGGTGGAGCGCTCGGACAGCTCTGCGACTGCCCTGTACAACTAGGGTCCGAATGCCAAGGGGGTTCACCATGAAATTGAAGTTTTGCGGTGCGGCGGCCGTCGTACTGCTTGTCGGCGCATGTGCCACTCATGCCGACTGGCTGGTAACCAAAGCGAGCCGCGCAGATGGTGTGATTGCGCTTTCGTACGAGCGCAATGAGTTCCAGCGTCCCGACTTGAGCGAACAAGAGGCCGTCCAACTTGCCACTCAGAAGTGCAGGAATTGGGGGTACAAGGGCGCAGAGCCGTTTGGTTCGCAGAGCACCGAATGCCTGTCGCGCCGAGGATTCGGAAACTGCGGATCAAGGCGAGTGACCGTTGAGTTCCAATGCACTGGTTCGCCCAGTCAGCAGTAGCCACCGAAACGATACAGATGCCGTTGCCGCAGGAGGCGCAATGCTTGAGTTCATAGGAACGGTCGCGGTATGCGCAGCGGGTCTTTGGCTTGCGCGGTACCTGTGGAGCTTCTGGCGGTTCCGCCAAAGTATCAATGCCGTGGAGGCACTTGCTTCAGCAGTGAAAGCCAAAGCGGATTTCGTCGCAGCGGAAGCGGGAGCCGATGCCGCAGAGAAAACCTACTTTATTGCAATCTGCCTCAAGAGCCTTGCAGATTCCCTGAGTTACGGCAAGTTGGCGAACCCACTCATTGCGGGGGCTCAGCTTGAGGTGCTGGAAGGCATGATCGGATCGCCTGACGATGTGGCCTTCTACATGGGTAAGTCCGTGGACTCCATTACCGAAATGAGGCTGGGGCTTGTGCGTGCTCGCGAGTCGTTCGTCTTACTGCACCGAGCAATGGGTAGCAAGCCAATCGTTTGATGATTCTGGTGGCGTAGGCGAAGGGCGGGGCGCTCGGAAAAGATGCCCCGCCCACGGCTTATAGCTTACCCACGCGCCACTCTGTGCTTGAAGAGAACAACCTTGTTCGCAGGGTCAGCTTTCAATATGTCGAGGTTGTCCGCCCAAGCCTGCATCATCTTGCGGCGTTCGTCCAAATACTGTGCTTGATTGTAGATGCCGCGCACTCCAGGCATCTTATGGGTTAGGGCGGATTCGATTGCATCGGGGTTCCAGCGGCCCATTTCGTTCAGTAGCGTGCTTGCCATGTGTCGGAAGCCGTGGATGGTGCTTTCGTCTTTCTCGATGCCGCAGCGTCGCGCTGCCACTAAAATGGCATTGCCAGACATGTGCTTGCGAGGGTCGCGCCCACCAGGGAAAACGAACTCGCCGCGTCCGGTAAGGGGGTGTAGGTCGCGCAGAATTTCCACTGCCTGAGTCGAAAGGGCGGCGATATGGGTGCGCTTGGTCTTGGTCACGAAGTAACGCCACTGTCCGGCGTCAAGGTCCAACTCCGCCCACCTCATGCGGACAAGCTCGCCGGGTCTGGCGAACAGCAACGGTGCCAGTCGCAGGGCACTCCTGACCACTGGCCGGCTGGTGCTTATGTCAATCTTCCGCAGCACGGTCGTCGCTTCCTCCGATGTGGTGGCAGCAGCGAACGGCATGGATCGCCAGGGAGTCAGCGCTCCTTTCAATGCACCTGTCGGATCGGCTTCGGCCCGGCCAGTACGCACTGCGTACCGAAAGACTGCGCCGCAGGTCTGCAAGGCTCGATGAGCAGTCTCGATGGCGCCTCGCTGTTCGATCCGCTCCAGGTGCTTCAGCAGTTCCGGGGCGGTGATGGCTGCGATGGGGCTGCTGCCGATCCAGGGAAAGATGTCGCTCTGCAAGCGGCGGATGATCTTGTCCGAGTACTGGGTGCTCCAATCCTTCTGCTGCTTGGCGAACCACTCTCGGGCGACGACCTCGAAGCTGTTCGCGGCGGCGGCCTCGCCAGCGGCCTTGACGGCCTTCCGCTGTTCGCCGGGGTCGATCTTGGCCGCAAGTAGGCGGCGCGCTTCCGCCAGCCTCTCTCGCGCGTCCGAGAGGCTCACTTCCGGATAAGTGCCGAACGACAGGGTGTTGCGCTTGCCAGTGACCGGGCGGCGATAGTCGTAGCGCCACCAGCGTGCGCCGTCGGGTCGTAGCAGCAGATACAGGCCGTTGCCGTCGCGCAGCTTCTGAGGCGTGGCGGCGGGTTTCGCTTTACGGATGGCGGTATCGGTGAGAGGCATTGGGCGGCTCCTTGACGGTAACAGGGTAGGGGATGCCCTTGCTACCGCCAAAATTACCGTCAGCTACCGCCGGATTTGCGCGGTCTCGGCTAGACTGCCTCGGAAACAAAAAAGGCCGGAAAGCCTTGTGTCGCAGGGCTTTCTGGCCTCGTTTGCACCGTCTAGGACGGAAAGATGGTGGAGCGGAAGGGGATCGAACCCTCGACCTTCGCATTGCGAACGCGACGCTCTCCCAGCTGAGCTACCGCCCCACATCAGACGCGTAGTGTAACTGGGCACGGGGCCGCGTGCCAAGGGGGCAGTGCAACATCGGCGGCGCCGGGGCAGGGGACCGGTCGGGCCGGAAAACGTGTTCGCCTTTTGTCTACAGCGCGCGCATGGAGTCGATATACTCGACGGCCGAAATCCCCCGCGGTGATTTCGTTCCGGACGAAATATACCGTCCGCTTCATACCTTTTACTAAAGACAGGTCTTTTACACATGACGGAAGTTCGCAACCTGCAACAGATCGCCGAAGCCAAGGCCAAGCTGCAGGAAGAAATGCGCAAGCTGGAAGAGCAGGAGCGGCAGGCGCGCGAGGGCGAAACCAATGCGGCGCATGCCAACGTGCTGTCGCTGCTGGAGCAGTTCGCCGAGTTCTTCAGCGCCAAGCAGCGCAACGAGATCGCCGCCTACGTGACCAGCGCGGCGCCCAAGCCGGCCAGCGGCAAGTCCGCCGGCGGCCGCAGCGAGGTCAAGCCGAAGTACCAGTTGCCGCATACCGGCGAAACCTGGTCCGGCCGCGGCCGCACCCCGAAGGCATTCGCCGCCTGGGAAGGCACCGCCGCCTACAACGAATGGAAGGCGCGCCACCCGGATCTGAAGTTCCCGCTCTTCAAGTACTGAGCGAACGAAAAAGGCCAGGAATTCCTGGCCTTTTTTTTATGCCCGATCGTTGACCCGATCGCGCTGCGCGGACGAGGCGGCGCGATCGGCCCGGCCGCGCCCGCTCAGCGCGTGGCCGCCAGCAGCGGCTGCAGCCGCGGTTCCAGTTCGCGCCGGCGCCAGCCCGCCAGCGGCGCCGGCCATTGCGCGCTTTCCAGCAGGGCTTCCAGATGCTTGCGCGAGGCGAGCAGGCCGTCGGGCAGGCCGAGTTCGGCGCTGCGTGCGGCCACCGCGTCCTGCAGCCGCTTCAGCGCGGCCTTGTTGTCGTCGCTGGCGGCCAGCGCCTGCGGGGCGTCGGTTTCGTCGGCCAGTGGGGTGGTCAGCGCCTGCCACACCGCATCGCTGAGCTTGCGCGGCGCCTTGGGGTGTTTGTCGAACAGCGCCAGCATGGCCGGTTGGTCCTGCGGCGAGAAGCGCGCCAGGGTGGCGGCCAGTTCGTTGTCCAGGATCCAGCTGCGCGGTTTGTCGTTGTGCCGGGCCTGCGCGTCGCGCCAGCGCAGCAGGCGCAGCAGGCGCAGTTGCGCGGGGCGGTCCATGAACTGCGCCGAGCGCATGCCCAGGTGCGGCCAGCGTTCGCCGTCGTCGTGCTCGACGGTGCCGAGCAGGCGTTCGCCGTCCTCGTGCAGCCAGTCGCCGCGCTCCAGGGTCTGCAACCGCGCCTGCAGGTTGTCGTGCAGCGCGAACAGATGGCGCACGTCGTCGGCGGCGTACTCCAGCTGCGCCGGCGACAGCGGGCGGCGCAGCCAGTCCGAGCGGGTCTCGCCCTTGGCCAGGTGCACGCCGGTGATCTCCAGCACCAGCTTCTGGTAGCCCATGCCGGCGCCGAGCCCGGCCAGGCCGGCGGCGATCTGGGTGTCGAACAGCGGCCGCGGCAGGGTGCCGCAGGCGCACTTGAAGGCGACCAGGTCTTCGCTGGCGCTGTGCATGATCTTGAGGATGTCCGGGTCGCTCAGCCACGGCGCCAGCGCCTGCGGCATGCCCGGGATCAGCGGGTCGATCAGCAGGATTTCGTCGCCCACGGCCATCTGCACCAGCGCCAGTTGCGGCCAGTAGGTCCGTTCGCGGACGAATTCGGTATCCAGGCCGATGCGGGCCGGCCGCTGCGCCAGCCGTTCGCTCAGCTCGGCAGGTTGCTTGATCCAGTAAGGCACGTGATTTCCGTTGACTGCAGGGTTTGCTCAGGCAGGCGAGAATAGCCTAACGTCGCTCCGCCGGCCGCACGGCGCGCCGGACGGGATGGCGTCGCAAGGTCCATGGTTCGGAGGAAAAGTGCGCAGCAGCGGCGTTGTGATGGTCTGGAGCATGCTTGCGGCAGCGCTGGTCGGCTGTGCGCGGCAGCCGTCGGCGCCGGCCGCCGAGACCGCGCCTGCGACCGCCGCTGCCACCGCCACCGCTACGGCGCAGTCGGCGCCGGCCAAGCCGGTGCAGGCGCCCAGCGTGACCATCGGCGGCGAGGATGCGGCCGAGACCGTGGCGCGCTGGCAGCCGCCGTTGCCGACCCTGACGCGCAGCGGCCTGCCGCAGGCGCGGCGCCAGGCGGCGCGCGCGCTGGTCGAGGATCGCCTGTTCGAGGATGCGCAGTCGGCGATTCCGCTGTACCTGGCGATCCGCAGCCTGGCGCCGAACGATCGCGTTGCCCAGGACGGCCTGCGCAAGGCGCGGCGGCGCCTGTTGCAACTCGGCGCGCAGGCGCTGGGCGATCCGGATCTTTCCGAACGCACGCTCGAGCAGGCCGCGCGCATCGCGATGGTGGCGCTGTGGCTGGATGCCGATGACCCGGCGGTGCGGCGCCTGCAGCAGCGGGTGGAGACCGCCTCGCGGGTGCTGGCCTACAACCGCGCCGGCGAGGACGACCTGCGCGGCGGCCGCCTGGGCGAGGACGGCAACGGCGCCCTGGCCAATTTCCGCGAGGCGTTGCTGCTGGATGCGGACGATGCGCGCGCGCGGCAGGGCGTGGCGGCGGTGGAAAGCGCGCTGATCCGTCGCGCCGAGACGGCCGCGGCGGCCTCGGATTTCGCCGCCGCCGGCAGTTGGCTGGCGCGCGCGGCGCGGGTGCGCGAGGACGCGCCCACGGTGCACGACGCGCGCGAGCGCGTGGAGCAGGTGCGGGTGGCGCGCATCGCCGCCTTGCGCGATGCCGGCCTGCGCGATCTGGCCACCCCGGCCGGATTGAAGTCGGCGCGCGAGCGCCTGGGCGACGTGCTGCGCATCGCCGATCCCGGCGACCCGGTGGCGGCGATGCTGCGCGAACGCATCGACCTGGCCACCCACTACGGCAGCTTCCGCCCCGGCCAGGTGTTCACCGACGGCATGCACGACGGCGGGCGCGGCCCGCAGATGATCGTGGTGCCGCACGGCGGCTTCCGCATGGGCGCGGCCGAGACCGAACCCGGCGCCTCGCCGGCGGAGATGCCGCAGCACTACGTGCGCTTCGACCGCGGTTTCGCCATGTCGATCACCGAGGTCACCGTGGCCGAGTTCCGCCGTTTCGTGGAGGCGACCAATGCGCGTCCGCGCGCCACCCGCCGCGGCCATTCCACCGTCTACGACGAACGCAGCGGCAACTTCGTGCGCCGCAACGGCGTGGACTGGCAGTCCGATTACCAGGGCGCGCGGGCGGCGCCGAACAGCCCGGTGATGCACGTCAGCGTGCGCGACGCCGAGGCCTATGCGGCCTGGTTGTCGCAGCAGACCGGGCGGCATTACCGGCTGCCCAGCGAGGCCGAGTTCGAATACGCTCTGCGCGCCGGCGGCCGCGGCCGCTATCCCTGGGGCAACGCCGGCACGCCGCCGCGCGGCAGCGGCAACTTCACCGGCGGCGGCGACGTCTCGCCCAGCGGGCGGCACTGGCGCAATGCCTTCGTCGGCTACACCGACGGCTTCTGGGGCCCGGCCCCGGTGGCCAGTTTTTCCGCCAACGCCTGGGGCCTGCACGACATGGCCGGCAACCTCAGCGAGTGGGTCGCCGACTGCTGGCACGCCAGCTATCGCCGCGCGCCGGCCGACGGCGCGGCCTGGTACAACCCGGGCTGCCGCTCGCGGGTGGTGCGCGGCGGTAACTGGGCCAATGCGCCGGAGCAGACCCGCGCGGCGTGGCGGCTGATGCAGGATTCGGACAGCACCAGCGCACGCGTCGGCTTCCGCCTGGTGCGCGGCATTTGACGCCGCCGCGCCGGTGCCGGCGCTAGATTGCCTCACCAGTCAGCGAGGGGGAGTGCGATGAACCAAGTCTTCGGCCGCCAGGGCGGCGAACCGGGCGGCGGCCGCCGTGGACCGCTGGGCGGGGTGCGCTGGCTGGTACTGCTGGGCTTTGCCGTGTATGCCGGGTTCTACTGGTTCTCCAACCGCAGCGAGGATCCGTACACCGGCGAACAGGTGCTGATCGACCGGTCGTTGAATGTGGAGGACGAGAAGGCGCTGGGTCTGCAGGCGTACCAGGAGATCCTGGCGCAGGAACATCCGGTCGATCCGCAGTCGCAGGTGGCGCAGCAGGTGCGTGCGATCGCGCAGCGGCTGATCGCCAAGGTCGACGTGGTCGAGGACGCGCTGGCCGCCGAGCACGGCATGCAGGCCAAGCATTACGCGCGCGGCTTCGACTGGGACGTCAACGTGATCGAGTCCGACCAGGCCAATGCGTTCTGCCTCCCCGGCGGCAAGATGGCGGTCTACACCGGGCTGCTGCCGGTGGCCAAGAACGCCGACGCGATGGCGGTGGTGATGGGCCACGAGATCGCGCATGCGCTGCTGCGGCATGGCGCGCAGCGCATGGCCCAGCAGAAGCTGACCCAGATCGGGCAGATGGCCGGCGCCGCCGGCGGCCTGGATCCGCAACAGCAGCAGATGGCGATGGCGGCGATGGGCTATGGCTACCTGCTGCCGTACGCGCGCAGCCACGAGACCCAGGCCGACGAAGTGGGCCTGATGCTGGCCGCGGCGGCCTGTTTCGACCCGCGCGAGGCGGTGCCGCTGTGGGAGCGGATGAGCGCCAGCAGTGGCGGCCAGGCGCCGCCGGAGTTCGCCTCCACCCATCCCAATCCGGGCACCCGCATCCAGAACCTGCAGGCGCTGATGCCCAAGGCGCTGGAGTACCGGCAGCGCTTCTGCGAGTCCGCGCGTGGTGCTTCGCAGTAAGCGCTGCCGTCGCCGCACGCGTTGGCTGCCTTGTCGCTGAACGCCGCGCGCTTATCCACGCTCACGTGCACGGCGGCGGGCGCATGATGCGCTCCACACCATCGGGAGCACTGCCATGAAACGCCTGCTGCTGTCCTCCCTCGTCGCCACGGCCGTGCTGGCCGGCTGTGCCACCAACCGGCTCAGCGACGACGAGCGTCTGACCCTGTACCGCGCCCACGCCGGTGCGCCGGTGCGCGACTTCCAGTACTTCAACCGGCTCAGCGGCTGGACCGCACTCGGCGACAGCGCGCTGGCGGTGTGGACGCGCCCGAACCAGGCCTATCTGCTGGAATTCGCCGGCACCTGCCAGGACCTGGATTTCGCCCCCAGCATCGCCATCACCCATTTCGGCAGCCAGGTCTCGGCGAAGTTCGACGATGTGCTGGTGCTCGGCGGCGGCCCCGCCGCGATTCGCCTGCCGTGCCGCATCGACAGCATCCGCCCGCTCGACGTCAAGGCGCTGCGCACCTCGGAGAAGGAACTGCGCGAGGCCAAGGTGCAGGAGCGGGCGCAGCAGGCGCCTGGGAGCTGACGCAGTGCCGGGATTCGGGATTCGCGAGGCGGCGCGCGCGGTGGTGCGGCTAGGGTGATGTCGCGCTGTCGCTTGCTGGTGCAGCCTGTTGCGTCAGGTGCACTGCAAGGTGCTGTGCGGCACGCCCTTATGGCTCCGGGGCGCACGCTTCAGCCGCGACGGGTATTGCCGGTAAGGCCGTGTCGCGGCTGAAGACGCTCCTGGAGGTCGGGTGAGGTGCGACGAACGCAGGCGCTTGGCGGTGTCCGAGCGTCGGTACGTGGGAGTGACGCGACGACGCGGTGGTGCTCAGGAGGCCTGGTCGGGCGCCACGTAGCCGTCGGGCTTGTCGGCGCCGCCCTGGAACAGGAACTTTTCCAATTCCGCTTCCAGGAACGCGCGGTGTTTGGGATCGCGCGGCGACAGCCGGTTCTCGTTGATCAGCATGGTCTGGTGCGCCAGCCAGGCCTGCCAGCCGGCCTTGCCGATGTGCGCGAACACGCGCTTGCCGAGCTCGCCGGGATAGGGCACGTAATCGAGCCCTTCGGCGTCGCGTTGCTGGTACTGGCAGAAGACGGTGCGGGACATGGCAACAATTCCTGGCGGTGCGTGCGGCGGCGCGCGCTGGCGCGCTAGAGGCCGTCGAGCAGTTTGCGGATCGGTGCGGGCAGGCCCAGCGTCGACAGGTCGGCGCGCGCCACCCAGCGCAGGTCGTCATTGTCGCCCAGCGCATCGCCCATGGCGACCTTGCGCAGGCGCAGTGGCTGCAGGTGCAGGCGGTAATGGCTGAAGGTGTGCACGATCGGCGGCAGCGCTTTGGCGTCGTCGTAGGCGCGCCCGCGCATCCAGCGCGCGTACCAGGCGCGCAGCTCGCTGTCGGTGTCGGCCTGCGGCAGGGTCCACAGCGAGGCCCAGATGCCGGTCGGCGGCCGCCGCTGCAGCAGCAATTCGCCGGCGGCGTTCTCCAGCAACAGCGCCAGCGCCTCGCGCTCGGGCAGGGTCTTGCCCGGCTTGGGCGTGGGCAGCGCTTCGACCAGGCCGTCGCGGCGCGCCACGCAGTCGTCCTGCAGCGGGCACAGCACGCAGGCCGGGTTGGCGCGGGTGCACAGGGTGGCGCCGAAATCCATCTGCGCCTGCGTGTAGTCGGCCATGCGCCCGTCGGGCACGGCGGCTACGTGGTCGTGCGCGAGCGCCCACAGCGGCTTTTCCACCGCCGGCAGGCCGGGATAGCCGGCGATGCCATGGTAGCGGGTCAGCACGCGCTTGACGTTGCCGTCGAGGATCGGGAAGCGGTCGTTCCAGGCCTGGCTGAGGATCGCGCCGGCGGTGCTGCGGCCGATGCCGGGCAGTGCATGCAGGGCCTCGAAATCGCGCGGCAGCTCGCCGCCGTGCAGTTCCACGCAGCGCTTGGCGGCGGCGTGCAGGTTGCGCGCGCGGGCGTAGTAGCCGAGCCCGGCCCATTGCGCCATCACCGCGTCGTTGTCGGCGGCGGCCAGTGCCGGCAGGGTCGGGAAGTGCTGCAGGAAGCGCAGGAAGTAGGGGATGACCACCGCCACCTGGGTCTGCTGCAGCATGATCTCCGACAGCCACACCCGGTACGGACTGCGCGGATGCTGCCAGGGCAGGTCGTGGCGCCCGTGGCGGTCGAACCAGGCGAGCAGGCGGGTGGGGAAGGTGTCAGAGGGCTGGCGCATGCTGGCATCTGAGTTCCTTCTCCCCTCGGGAGAAGGTGCCCCGAAGGGGCGGATGAGGGTACGGGCGAAGCCTGGTGCGGTTTGGGTAGTGCGCATGCCGGCATGGCGGGCTCCGCCGCACCCTCACCCCAACCCCCCTCCCCGGGGGGGGGGGGGGTGGG
>NZ_NSGT01000002.1:0-101372 GCF_009192905.1 Xanthomonas sp. LMG 12459 | reverse complement strand
CCCGCTTCGGCGGGGTTTTTGTTTTGCGGCTGGGAATGGGGAGTGGGGAATCGGGAATGGGCAAAGGCGCCTCCCGTGAACTCGCCCTGTCCTGGTTGCGTCAGGCAATGCAGTGATGGATTTTGCCGATCTGTGGCTGCGACATAGAATCGTCGCCGCGGCGATGGCTCGCTTTTCCCATTCCCGATTCACCATTCCCCATTCCCGGTTGTTATCCATGAAACTCGTAGACGAAGCGGAAATCCAGGTCACGGCCGGCAATGGCGGCAATGGCTGCATCGGCTTTCGCCGCGAGAAGTTCATCCCGCTGGGTGGGCCCGACGGCGGCGACGGCGGCAATGGCGGCAGCGTGTGGCTGGTCGCCGACGAGAATCTCAATACCCTGGTCGACTTCCGCCACCAGCGCGCGTTCCGTGCGCAGCGCGGCGAGAACGGCATGGGCCGGCAGATGTACGGCAAGGCCGGCGAGGATCTGACCATCACCGTGCCGGTCGGCACCGTGGTGATCAACGTCGAGACCGACGAGGTCATCGGCGACCTGGTCGCGCACGGCGACCGCCTGCTGGTCGCGCAGGGCGGCAAGGGCGGCCTGGGCAACATGCATTTCAAGAGTTCGGTGACCCGCGCGCCGCGCAAGGCGACGCCGGGCGAGGAGGGCGAGGAGCGCACGCTCAAGCTGGAGCTGAAGCTGCTGGCCGACGTCGGCCTGCTCGGCTTCCCCAATGCCGGCAAGAGCACCTTCATCCGTGCCGTGTCCGCGGCGACGCCGAAGGTCGCCGACTACCCGTTCACCACGCTGTATCCGAACCTGGGCGTGGTCAGCGTCGAGGCCTATCGCAGCTTCGTGATCGCCGACATTCCCGGGCTGATCGAGGGTGCCGCCGACGGCGCCGGCCTCGGTGCGCAGTTCCTGCGCCACCTGCAGCGCACCCGTCTGCTGCTGCACCTGGTGGATCTGGCGCCGATGGAGGGTGGCGTGGATGGCGTGTCGCCGACCGAGCAGGTGCGGGCGATCGAGCGCGAGCTGCAGAAGCACGACCCGGAGCTGCTGGCCAAGCCGCGCTGGCTGGTGCTGAACAAGGCCGACCTGATGTTCGAGGACGAGGCGCGTGCGCTGGCCGAGCAGGTCGTCGCCGAGCTGGGCTGGACCCAGCCCTGGTACCTGGTCTCGGCGCTGGGCCGCGAAGGCACCTGGCCGATCATGAAGGACGTGATGGCGTTCTTCGACCGCCAGCGCGAGGAGGCGCTGGAGGCGGCCGCCAATGCCTCCTGAGCGTCGCGCCGTCCCGCGGCGCGCGGGGCAGGGCGACGCGCACACGAAAAACCCGGCCGAGGCCGGGCTTTTTCGTGGTGCTGCCGGAAGCGTGGGCGCTTCCGGCGTCGACGGCGGCCGATCAGGCGGCGGTCTTGATCGCCTTGATGCGGGCGCTCAGGCGGCTCTTGTGACGGGCAGCCTTGTTCTTGTGGATCAGGCCGCGCGAGCTGAAACGGTCGAGGATCGGCTGGGCGATGGCGAAAGCGGCTTCGGCGCCGGCTGCGTCGTTGGCGTCCAGGGCCTTGATGACCTTCTTGACGGCGGTGCGCAGCATCGAACGCTGAGCCGTGTTGCGCGCGTTGCGCACGACGGTCTGCTTGGCGCGCTTCTTGGCGGACTTGATATTGGCCACGGTGGTGGTTTCCTGGAAAGCTGTGTGGTGGATAAAAACAAGCGGGAGAGTATGAAGCGTCCGAATATTCGCGTCAAGTCAATTGTCAAGAGGGCTGCCGCATGAGCCAGCCGCGCATGCTCCGCGGGCTGCTCTCCTTCAGCAGCATGACCATGGTCTCGCGCGTGCTGGGACTGGTGCGCGACCAGGCCATCACCATTTCCTTCGGCGCCAACGCCACCACCGACGCGTTCTGGGTGGCGTTCCGCATTCCCAACTTCCTGCGCCGGCTGTTCGCCGAGGGCTCGTTCGCCACCGCGTTCGTGCCGGTGTTCACCGAGGTGAAGGAAACCCGCCCGCACGCCGACCTGCGCGCACTGATGTCGCGGGTGTCCGGCACCCTGGGCGGGGTGCTGCTGCTGGTCACCGCGCTGGGGCTGATCTTCACCCCGCAGGTGGCGATGCTGTTCAATCCTGGCGCTACCGACGACCCGGCCAAGTTCGGGTTGATCGTCGATCTGCTGCGGTTGACCTTCCCGTTCCTGCTGTTCGTGTCGCTGACCGCGCTGGCCGGCGGTGCGCTCAACAGCTTCCACCGCTTCGGCCTGCCGGCGCTGACCCCGGTGATCCTCAACCTGTGCATGATCGCAGGCGCACTGTGGCTGGCGCCGCGGCTGCAGGTGCCGATCCTGGCGATGGGCTGGGCGGTGCTGGTGGCCGGCGTGCTGCAGTTGCTGTTCCAGTTGCCGGCCTTGCGCGGCATCGACCTGCTGACCCTGCCGCGCTGGGGCTGGCGGCATCCGGACGTGCGCCGGGTGCTGACCCTGATGGTGCCGACGCTGTTCGGTTCCTCGATCGCGCAGATCAACCTGCTGCTGGACACGGTGATCGCCTCGTTCCTGTACGCCGGCTCGCAGAGCTGGCTGTCGCAGGCCGACCGCTTCCTGGAGCTGCCGCTGGGCGTGTTCGGTGTGGCCCTGGGCACGGTGATCCTGCCGGCGCTGTCGCGGCACCACGTCAAGACCGATCGCGCGGGCTTTTCCAGCGCGCTGGACTGGGGACTGCGCACGACCTTGCTGATCGCGGTGCCGGCGATGCTGGGGCTGATGCTGCTGAGCCAGCCGTTGGTGGCGACCTTGTTCCAGTACGGCAAGTTCACCGCCTTCGACACGCGCATGGCGGCGATGTCGGTGTTCGGGCTGAGCTTCGGCCTGCCGGCGTTCGCCCTGCTCAAGGTGCTGCTGCCGGCGTTCTATTCGCGCCAGGACACGCGCACGCCGGTGCGCGCCGGCGTCGCCGCGCTGGTCGCCAACATGGCGCTGAACCTGTTGTTCCTGGCGATCCTGTACCAGTTGTGGGTGCCGGCGGAACTGCGCGCGCAGGGCGTGCGTGCGGCGCTGGCGGCGGTGCCGGGCCTGCACCTGGCGCTGGGCCTGGCCAGTGCGGTCGCCAGCTATCTCAACCTGTCGCTGCTGTGGCGCTGGCTGCGCCGCGACCAGGTCTACCAGCCCAAGCCGGGCTGGGGCGGTTACCTGCTGCGGCTGGGCCTTGCCTGTGCGCCCATGGTTGCGGTGCTGCTGCTGGGTCAGCATTGGCTGCCGGCGTTCACCGGCATGGACAAGTGGCACCGTATCGGCGGCCTGCTGCTGCTGGTCGGCGGCGGCGGCGCGGTGTACCTGCTGGCCTTGCTGGCGCTGGGGTTCCGGCCGCGGGATCTGCGCGAGCATTGAAGCCGGGGTTCGGGACCCGGGACCCGGGACCCGCGAGTGCCAAGCGCTTGCGATTGCATTGTGGGAGGGGCTTCAGCCCCGACGGGCCTTCCCGGGAAAGCCCGTCGGGACTGAAGTCCCTCCCATAGAAAGTGATCACTTTGTTTTTGCCGGATCGCCTGGCGGCGGTCTGGCTCCGCACGCCGATGCTGCCGTCCCGGGTCCCGGGTCCCGGGCCAAGCCCCCACCCGCTATACTCGACGGTTACGCATCATCGACCGGCGCTTCCTGCGCCGGCGCTTCGGACCGAGGAATGAGCAGGCTGTTTAGAGACGTCGAGGGCGGGACCCTGTTCCCGCAGGGAAGCGTGGTCTGCATCGGCGCCTTCGATGGCCTGCACCTGGGCCACCGCGCGCTGGTGCGGCAGGCGATCGCGCGCGCGCGCGAAGCGGGCGTGCCGGCGGTGGCGCTGAGCTTCGAGCCGCTGCCGCGCGAGTTCTTCGCCCCGGCCGCGCCGCCGCCGCGGTTGACCCTGGCCCGGGCCAAGGTGCAGGGCCTGCTCCAACTCGGCATCGACAGCGTCGGCCTGCTGCGCTTCGACCGGCGCATGGCCTCGATGAGCGCGGAGGACTTCGTGCAGCGCGTGCTGGTCGAGCGCCTGCGTGCGCGCGAGGTCTGGATCGGCCCGGCGTTCCGCTTCGGCCACAAGCGCGGCGGCGACATCGCGCTGCTGCGTGCGCTGGGCGCCCAGCATGGCTTCGCCGCCGACGAGATCGCGCCGGTGCACCTGCGCGAGGAGCGCATTTCCAGCACCCGCATCCGCGAGCTGCTGGTGGCTGGCGAGTTCGCCCATGCCGCCGAACTGCTCGGCCGCCCGTATGCGATCGGCGGCCGCGTGGTGCGCGGCAAGCAGCTCGGGCGCACGCTCGGCTATCCCACCGCCAACCTGCGGTTCGCCCGCACCCCGGCGCTGTCCGGCATCTACGCCACCTGGGTGCACGGGGTGGCGGCGCAGCCGTGGCCGTCGGTGTCCAGTTTCGGCACCCGCCCGACCGTGCAGGGCGTGGAGCCGCTGCTGGAAGCGCACCTGTTCGATTTCCAGGGCGACCTGTACGGTCGCCACATCGAGGTGGAGTTCGTCGCCAAGCTGCGCGACGAGGAAACCTTTGCCGATCTGCCGGCGCTGACCGCGCAGATGCACCGCGACGCCGCGCTGGCGCGGCAACTGCTCGCTGCGCCTGCTGGCGCGGGCCTGCCGCCCGTGTCCGCCGCCCCGCGCGCGGATCTCCCCCTGAAGACCACCGACCGGTAACTGCCCGTGACCCAGGACTACAAAGCCACCCTCCATCTGCCGGCGACCGAGTTCCCGATGCGCGGCGACCTGCCCAAGCGCGAGCCGGACATCCTGGCGCGCTGGGAGAGCGAGGGCCTGTACACGCGGCTGCGCGACAACGCCCAGGGCCGGCCGCTGTTCGTGCTGCACGACGGCCCGCCGTACGCCAATGGCGCGATCCACCTCGGGCATGCGGTCAACAAGATCCTCAAGGACATCATCGTCAAGTCCAAGTACCTGTCCGGCTACGACGCGCCGTACATTCCGGGCTGGGACTGCCACGGCCTGCCGATCGAGATCGCGATCGAGAAGAAGTTCGGCAAGGTCGGGGTCAAGCTGGATGCGGTTGAGTTCCGGCAGAAGTGCCGCGAATACGCCAACGCGCAGATCGACATCCAGCGCCGCGACTTCAAGCGCCTGGGCGTGATCGGCGACTGGGACAACCCGTACCGCACGCTGGACTTCCATTTCGAGGCCAACGAGATCCGAGCGCTGGCGCGGATCGTCGAGAACGGCCACCTGACCCGCGGCGTGAAGCCGGTGCACTGGTGCTTCGACTGCGGTTCGGCACTGGCCGAGGCCGAGATCGAGTACGCCGACAAGCAGTCGCCGACGGTGGACGTGGCCTACACGGCACGCGACGGCGCGGCGCTGGCCGCCGCATTCGGTGCGACCCTGCCGGACGGTGCCGAAGTGGCCGTGCCGATCTGGACCACCACGCCGTGGACGCTGCCGGCCTCGCTGGCGGTGTCGCTGGGGCCGGAGCTGGTCTATGCGCTGGTCGAAGGCCCGGCCCGCGACGGCCGCCGCCGCTGGCTGGTGCTGGCCGACGCGCTGGCCGAGCGCGCGCTGCAGCGCTACGGGGTGGATGAGGTGGTGGTGCACGGCCGCGTCGCCGGCGTGGCGCTGGAACACCAGGTGCTGGCGCATCCCTTCTACGACGAGCGCGACGTGCCGGTGATCCTCGGCACCCACGTGTCCGACACCGACGGTACCGGCGCGGTGCACACCGCCCCCGGCCACGGCCAGGAGGACTACGTGGCGGTCAAGCCGTACGGGCTGCTGGAGCGCTACGGCGCGGCGCAGATCAACCCGGTGGATGCGCGCGGCGTGTACCTGCCGTCGACCCCCGCGGTCGATGGCACGGAACTGGCCGGGCTGCACATCTGGAAGGCCAACGACGTCATCGCCGACCTGTTGGCCGCGCGTGGGCTGCTGCTGGCGCGCGCCAGCATGGTCCACAGCTATCCGCATTGCTGGCGGCATAAGACCCCGATCGCGTTCCGCGCCACCCCGCAGTGGTTCATCTCGATGGAGCAGGCCAACCTGCGCGCCGAGGCGCTGCAGGCCATCGAAGGCGTGCACTGGTACCCGGCCTGGGGCCAGGCGCGCATCGCCGGCATGGTCGCCGGGCGCCCGGACTGGACGATCTCGCGCCAGCGCACCTGGGGCGTGCCGATCGCGCTGTTCGTGCACCGCGAGACCGGCGAGCCGCATCCGCGCAGCACCGAGCTGATGCGCCAGGTCGCCGACCGCGTCGAGGAGGGCGGGGTGGACGTGTGGTACGCGCTCGACGCCGCCGAACTGCTCGGCGACGAAGCGGGCGACTACGAGAAGATCACCGACATCCTCGACGTCTGGTTCGATTCCGGCGTCACCCATGAGGCGGTGCTGACCGAACGCGGCCTGCCCAAGCCGGCCGACCTGTACCTGGAAGGCTCCGACCAGCACCGCGGCTGGTTCCAGTCCTCGCTGCTGACCGGCGTGGCGCTGGACCACGCGGCGCCGTACCGGCAGTGCCTGACCCACGGCTTCACCGTGGACGAGCACGGCCGCAAGATGTCCAAGTCGATGGGCAACGGCATCGAGCCGCAGGACATCATGAAGACCCTCGGCGCGGACATCCTGCGCCTGTGGATCGCCTCGGCCGACTACAGCAACGAGATGTCGCTGTCGCAGGAAATCCTCAAGCGCAACGCCGACGCCTACCGGCGCCTGCGCAACACCGCGCGCTTCCTGCTCGGCAACCTGCACGGCTTCAACCCGGCCGTGCACCTGCGGCCGCTGCCGGAACTGGTGGCGCTGGACCGCTGGATCGTGCACCGCGCCTACGAGGTGCAGGAGCAGATCAAGGCCGCCTACGCGCGCTATGACTTCGCCGCCATCGTGCAGGCGCTGCTGAACTTCTGCAGCGTGGACCTGGGCTCGCTGTACCTGGACGTGACCAAGGACCGGCTGTACACGATGGCCGAGGACTCGCTCGGCCGGCGCTCGGCGCAGACCGCGATGTTCCATGTGGCCGAGGCCTTCGTGCGCTGGATCGCGCCGATCCTGAGCTTCACCGCCGACGAACTGTGGGGTTACCTGCCGGGCGCGCACCTGGGCAACGTGCTGTTCGCCACCTGGTACGAAGGCCTGGCGCCATTGCCGGACGACGCGGCGCTGAGCGCGGCCGACTTCGAGCAGTTGCTGGCGCTGCGCGAGCAGGTGGCCAAGGTGCTGGAGCCGATGCGCGGCAACGGCGTGATCGGCGCTGCGCTCGAGGCGGAGATCACCGTCGCCGCCGACGCCGCCACCGCGGCGAAGCTGCAGCCGCTGCAGGAAGAGCTGCGCTTCCTGTTCATCAGCGGCGACGTGGTGGTGCGCGAGGCCAGCACCGACGAGATCTTCGTCAGCGCCCAGGCCACCGAGAAGCCCAAGTGCGTGCGCTGCTGGCACTACCGCGCCGACGTCGGCGCCGATCCGGCGCACCCGGAACTGTGCGGCCGCTGCGTCAGCAACATCGAAGGACCGGGCGAGGAGCGCCGCTGGTTCTGAGTCCCGTCCCCGGCCACGCGACTGCGTCGCCGGGGCCAGCGGCGGTGCCGTGGCTGCGGCGCCGGCCGTCCTCCCTTTCCTTCTTCGCCCAAGGCGGACTTCCCGCATGACCGCACGACCCAACCCCTCCGCCCTGATCTGGCTGCTGCTGTCGGCCGCGGTGATCGGCCTGGACCAGTGGAGCAAGGCCTGGGTGCTGTCCAGCCTGCCCGAGTTCACCGCCGTGCCGGTGATCCCCGGCTTCTGGAACTGGTACCGGACCTACAACACCGGCGCGGCATTCAGTTTCCTGAGCCAGGCCGGCGGCTGGCAGCTCTGGTTCTTCACCGCGCTGGCGGTGGGCATCAGCGCCCTGCTGGCCTGGTGGCTGGCGCGCACCCCGCGCGGCGAGTGGCGCAGCGCGCTGCCGTACGCGCTGGTGATCGGCGGGGCGATCGGCAACGTGATCGACCGGCTGATGCACGGCCACGTGGTCGATTTCATCCAATGGTACGTTGGCGAGCACTACTGGCCCTCGTTCAACATCGCCGACTCGGCGATCGTCGCCGGCGCCATCGGCATCGCCCTGTTCGGCGTGTTCGACGGCAAGGCGAAGCGAAAAGCGGGATAATCGGTGCCACTCTCCCTGTCGAAGCGCCTGGCCCCCTGCGGCCGGCGGATCTAGCCAATGGATGTCCTGCTCGCCAACCCCCGCGGCTTCTGCGCCGGCGTCGATCGCGCGATCGAGATCGTCAAGCGCGCCATCGAAACCCTGGGCGCGCCGATCTACGTGCGCCACGAGGTGGTGCACAACCGCTTCGTGGTCGACGACCTCAAGCAGCGCGGCGCGATCTTCGTCGAGGAACTGGACGAGGTGCCCGACGGCAACACGGTGATCTTCAGCGCCCACGGCGTGGCCCAGGCGGTGCGCCAGGAAGCCGAGCGGCGCGGGCTGAAGGTGTTCGATGCGACCTGCCCGCTGGTGACCAAGGTGCATTTCGAGGTGGCCCGGCACTGCCGCGCCGGCCGCGACGTGGTGCTGATCGGCCACGCCGGCCACCCCGAGGTGGAAGGCACGATGGGGCAGTGGGACCGCGAGTGCGGCACCGGCCGCATCTACCTGGTCGAGGACATCGAGCAGGTCGCCACGCTGGACGTGCAGCAGCCGGAGAACCTGGCCTACACCACCCAGACCACGCTGTCGGTGGACGACACCCGCGGCATCATCGAGGCGTTGCGTGCGCGCTACCCGGCGATGCAGGGGCCGAAGAACGACGACATCTGCTACGCCACCCAGAACCGCCAGGACGCCGTGCGCGACCTGGCCAAGGAGTGCGACCTGGTGCTGGTGGTCGGCTCGCCGAACAGCTCCAATTCCAACCGGCTCAGCGAGCTGGCGCGGCGCGACGGGGTGGAGTCCTACCTGATCGACGGCGCCGACGAGATCGATCCCGCCTGGATCGCCGGCAAGCGCCGCATCGGTCTGACCGCCGGCGCCTCGGCGCCGCAGGTGCTGGTGGACGGGGTCATCGCGCGGCTGCGCGAACTCGGCGCCGACGGCGTGTCGGAACTGGCGGGCGAGCCGGAGTCGATGGTGTTCGCGCTGCCCAAGGAACTGCGGTTGCGGCTGGTCGACTGACGGGGCGTTCGGTCGCGTGTTCGTACGCTGGATGGGCGTATCTGTCGCGGCGCGCGTAGGAGCGGCTGTCAGCCGCGACGGGCGTTCCCGGTAAAGCCTGTCGCGGCTGATCCCCGAAAAGGGGACAAGAGCCGCTCCTGCGAGATGACGTGATGTGGTGCTGCCGCGTGGCAAGCGCCACGGCTTACTGGCGCTGCATGCCCTGCGGCCGCCCCTGCGCATCGAAGTCGATGCCCACGGTCACGCGATCGCCTTCCACGCCATCGGGCATCCAGCGCAGGCGGCCGCGCCGGCCCACCAGCACGTACACGTGATCCACCTTCTTCGGCTCGGCCTGTAGCGCCTCGCCCTGTTCCTGCAAGGCCGTGGCCACCCGGTAGGCGCCCTCGAAATCGATGTCCTGCAGCGCGGCGGTGTCGGTCGCCGGCTTGAGGAACGGCCCGAACATGCGCGGATTCACTGGCGCATCCTTGTGCCAGGCCTCGTCGTGGAAGCTGTATTCGTCCACGTGGTCCGGCTGCGCGGGGTCCAGCAGTTCGAGTCCGATCCGGTTGTCGTAGAAATGCACGGCATGGAACACGCGCAGGTCGTGGCCCTGCAGATCGGGCAGGGCCGCCAGTGCCTGTCGCGCCGCGCGCAGTCGCTGCGGGTCGAACAGCAGGTTGCCGCGCGGTGCCGGCGTCGGTTCCGGCGCGGTGTCGGCAGCACGGGCAGTCGGGGTCGGCGCCGCCAGCGATTGCGGCCTGGAGGGGGCCTGCAGGCCAGTCCCTGGGCCCGCCGCCTGCAGGGTGGCGCGGATGGTGTCCCAGGCGCCGCCGGCGAAGGCGAGGCCGCCGAGCAGCAGCACCACGCCGGCGAAGACCAGTGGGGTGGGCGGCGTCTTCATGGCAGCTCCAGGTCGGCGCGGGTGGGGTGTTGCGGGTCGTACAGCACCGACACCGTCTCGCGCGGCAGTTGTCCGATGTCGAGCAGCGACACGAACCGCCGCATCGTCGCCTCGTGCGGGTTGCCCGACGCGTCTTCGAACGCCACGCGGAATTCCACCTGCGGCTGCTCGTTGAGGGTGGTGCCGGTCTGGCGCACGTCCAGCACCCGCGCACGCGCGCGCAGGCCGCGGTACTTCAAGGTCTCGTCGGTGGCGTTGCGGCGGATCACGCGCAGGATCACGCGCAGCGCCAACACGTAGCCGTTGAGCACCAGCGCACTCATCAGCAGCGGGTGGTTGAAGGTCAGGAAGGTCCAGCCCAGCCCGCGGTTCTGCAGGCGCCAGGCCACGACGTAGCCCGCGCCAACCAGGACCACCAGCAGCACGGCGCCGGCCGCACGGCGGCACAGGCTGGCGCGGTCCAGAGCCGGCTCGGCGTCCTCCAGCACCAGGTTCGGGGTGGTTCCCGGCGTGGTGCTCAGCCGCAGCGGCACGGTGCGTCCGCTCTCGAAGCGGCGTTGCGCCGGCTTGCGGTCCACGATCAACACGGTGTCGCGGATGGGCGTGCCGGACAGGTTGTCGAAGGCCAGGGTCAGCGACAGCTGCGGCCATCCCTTGACTTCGACCCCGCTCGGGGCGGCGCGTTCGATCACCGCCTCGCGGCGCACGCCGTGGGCGAGCAGCTGGCGCACGCGGTGCAGGGCGCGCCCGGGCATGAGCAGCAGCGTGTCCAGGTAGGCGTAGAGCAGGTGCAGCCACAGGCCCAGCGACAGCGCCAGCAGGGTCAGAGCCCATGCGGGCGTGCTGGGCTGGGCCAGCACGCGTGGCCAGTCGCTGGCGAAGTAGAGGATGCAGGGGAAGGGGATGGCGAAAAACAGCAGGAACGCGAGCCAGAACCAGGCGAACAACTTCACGATGAGCAGGGGGATGGGACGACGGGGGCGGGAGGGTAACCCACCGATTGCGGCGCGCGCGCGAAGGCCCGGGCAGCGATTGACCCCGGCCCGGGCCGACGCCTAGAATTGCCAGTTCCGCCGGAATAGCTCAGTCGGTAGAGCGGCGCATTCGTAATGCGTAGGTCGCAGGTTCGACTCCTGTTTCCGGCACCAATTGCATGAAAAGCCCCGGCCTTGGCCGGGGCTTTTCTTTGTGTGGTGTTGGAACTCATTGACTGGAAAGGGATTTGCGCCGAACTAGGTGCTTGCCAGCTTCATTGCCGCTTGGCACGGATGGTTCGCGTTCTTGAGGTGCATCCGAGGAACTGCCAGCAATTCGGCTTCGGGGGAGCTTTATGGCGTGCATCACCAGCAGTACTATTTAATCGGCAGCGCTAGAGTTGATCCGCGATCAGAGGGCCAGGACGTATGCCTGCTAAAGCGATTTGGCGACCGGCAAAGGCCAAGGACTATCCCGCTCTTGGCGTATGCGTCTATTGTGGCGCGACAGAGCAGTTAGAGAACGAGCACATTTTGCCAGAGAGCCTCTCGGGCGACGCGCTGGTTCTACCGAAATCAAGTTGTAGGCAATGTGCTGTGATGACAAGTGCCTTTGAGGGACGTTACACAAAGCAGTGCATCCGCATCTTCCGCGAAGTTATTGGCGCTCCGACAAAGAGGCCAAGAGAGCGCAAGGACCACATAGGGCTTTGGCTCGCCGATAGGGAGGACGGAGAGATTCGTCCATTGGGGCGCAAGCAAGAATTTGACGTCGAAAGTGTCCCGGCAGTCTACATCGCACTCACTATGCCACTTCCAACGATCATCAGTGGCGTGGAGGATACTCCGGCGCTTGAGTTTCAATTGTGGGCTTGGGGGAGTTTTGATCCAAGACTCTTCACTGAATTCCAAGGAGGGGGCAGTATTCATCTCGCTTCTATTCATCCTGAATCGTTTTTGAGGATGCTTGCGAAGATTGCACACTGTTTTGCAATAGCCGAGCTTGGCGTCGGTTCGTTCGCGCCGCTCTTGCTTGACATCATCAAAGGTAAAGAGCTTTTGTCTAACCGGCTGATCGGTTGCTGGCACGAGGATGTACCGCCAAGCGATGCACTTCACGAGATTCGGGTCGATTGGGTGGATGGGGAGGCAGGGCGAATACTTGTTTGTTCACTTCGATTGTTCTGTGCGACAGGGTCGCCACGCTACTTGATAGTCGTGGGTAGTGAGATGATCAAGCATGATTGATATGTCCTGGGAGTAATCGATGTGTTGTACTTCGAGCCGTGGGTAGGGGAGGATTATCAGGCAGGCGGGAACCTGCGGTGTCGCTTGCTGCTTCTGGGCGAGTCTCACTATGGAGTCGCTGAGGACTATCTGCCTAGCTTCACCATTTCTCGCGTCAAAGAGTTAGGTGTCGAGCAGGGTGGGCACTTCTTCTTCAATCGAGTGCAGAAGACGATTCAGGGGCCAAGTGCGCCCACCTTCGATGTGGCTGCAAGGTCAGCGTTTTGGGAAGGCGTAGCGTTTGCGAATTTCATACAGGAGTTTCCTGGTTCAGCCCACAATGTTCGGCCAACTACGTCTCAATGGAAGGCTGGGCGATCTGCTTTGCCTCAGCTGCTGGGAATGCTCAAGCCCGACTACATGGTCGTGTTTGGTAAAGGCGTTGGCCATTGGCTTCCGGATGTTAATTGCGCTTGCACAGTCATTCGCCATCCATCTTCTCGCGGCTTTAGTCCGTCTACGTGGCATCCGGTTGTGCGAAAGGGCTTGGATACCTACATGGAAGGCAGATGAGATGCGTTGGATCTTACTCGGGGGGATAAGTGTGTCTGTTGATAAAGTCTTGTGGGAAAAGCTCGTTGAGCTTGCGAGATCCCGTTCCTTGGCAACCTATGGGGATGTTGCCCCGTTGGTCAGTTTGGACATGGGCAGAGAAGAAGATCGTGAGGAGATTGCACGCAGACTTGGCGACATTGTTATCTTCGAGCATGCGAATGGGCGTCCAATGTTGACCGCACTGGTGGTTCACAAGGGGGGCGACAACAACCCCGGTGAGGGATTTTTCTCAGCTGCTGAGGGAATTGGGGCCTTTAGCGGGTCCCGGCAGCAGATCAAAAGGCTTACCTTCTGGGTCAACCAAGTGACGCTGGTTCACAACTATTGGTCTGGAAGCGCTTAGTCCCTATTCAAAGTTGAGATTGGTTGCGGACGATCCCCATCTAATTGGCGCCTCGCAAACTGTCCTAAATTAGTCTCATCGCCACTTGGACCACGATCAATGTGGTCGCCGGTTATGCTAATCGAATCGTCGTGCGGCATAGCCCCACCCACGAGCGCCCTACGAACCAGGGCGATCAAGTTCGCGGACTGATTCTGTGTGCAGCGCGCTGAGCAAGGCTTGGATGGTGCTGATCGTCGGGAGGCGTCATAAATTAGAACTCAGTCCAACAGTTGACGATTGATCGTGCTCGGAACCAAGTCCGCCAAATTTTTGCTGAATACGTTCAGTCGGATTTTTCAGTGCTCCCGAAGTTCAAGTCCAGTACCTGCACAGACGGAACGCTGCTTGACAATCACCTTAAAATCTGGGTCTTAGCAGTGCGTCAGTACCCTGATCGCATTCAATCAATTTCCCGTGGCTGCTGCTCCTTGGGAGCATCGAGATCTGCGTGCTGACAATGGAGCTTTGGTGGCGCTTTGTGCGACGCAGGTCCGTGCGCGCAGCGGCCTGCGACGCCGTGTCGCAGGTGGGTGCGGCAATGTGTCGCACATAAAAACGCGGCCTGGCGCCCGCCCGGGCTTGTCAATGACTTCCGGAGTTGCCGCACGGCAGCATAAAATGCGTCGTTGATCGCGCATGCCGGCCCGGATGCCGCGGCGGACGCGGGACAGCCCACTCTACGGCGCCCCGCCTCACGCTCCCGCGCGGTTCGCATCCCCTACGCAATTGGATCGTTCGATGATTCCGTTGAAACAACTCCGGCGCTCGCTGCGCTCCGGTCTGTTGCTGCTGGCCGCACTGCTGTTGGCCGGCTGCAACTCGGCCATCCTCAACCCCAAGGGTCAGATCGGCCACGACGAGAAGACGCTGCTGATCACCTCGGTGGTGCTGATGCTGCTGGTGGTGATCCCGGTCATCGTGATGACCCTGGCCTTCGCCTGGCGCTACCGCGCGTCCAACACCAAGGCCCGCTACGAGCCGAACTGGTCGCACTCCACCGCGATCGAGGTGGTGGTGTGGTCGATCCCGTGCATGATCATCCTGGTCCTGGCGGTGCTGACCTGGCGCTCCTCGCATGCGCTGGATCCGTACAAGCCGCTGGATTCCAAGGTCAAGCCGATCACCATCGAGGCGGTGGCGCTGGACTGGAAGTGGATGTTCATCTACCCGGAGCAGGGCATCGCCACGGTCAACGAGATCGCGTTCCCGGTCGACACGCCGCTGAACTTCAAGATCACCTCCGACACGGTGATGAACTCGTTCTTCATCCCGCACCTGGGCACGCAGATCTACGCGATGGCCGGCATGGAGACCAAGCTGCACCTGATCGCCAACGAGCCGGGCGAGATGTTCGGCCTGTCGGCCAACTACAGCGGCCACGGCTTCTCGAAGATGGGCTTCGCCGCGCATGCCACCGACCGCGCCGGTTTCGACGCGTGGGTGGCCAAGGTCAAGGCCTCGCAGAAGACCCTGGACCAGGCCGAGTTCCAGGTGCTGGCGGCCAACCGCAACGACAAGGCCGCCTACCCGGTGACGTACTACGCCTCGGTGCAGGACGGCCTGTTCAAGTCGTTGATCGACAAATACATGATGGGCAAGGGCCACAAGATGGAAGGCCACGACGCTCATCCGGCATCGGCTGCTGAGCCGGTCGCCATGTGCACTTCTGGAGACAAGTGATGCTAGGCAAACTCACGCTCGAGGCGGTTCCGTACCACGAGCCGATCATCATGGCGGCCCTCGGCGGCGCCGGCCTGCTCGGCCTGCTGGTGGTGGCCGCGGTCACCAAGTACAAGCTGTGGGGCTACCTCTGGAAGGAGTGGTTCACCTCGGTCGACCACAAGCGCATCGGTGTCATGTACATCGTGGTGGCGCTGGTCATGCTGCTGCGCGGCTTCGCCGATGCGGCGATGATGCGCACCCAGCAGGCGATCGCGCACGGCGGCAACGAAGGCATCTTCCCGCCGCACCACTACGATCAGATCTTCACCGCGCACGGCGTGATCATGATCTTCTTCATGGCCATGCCGTTCATGACCGGCCTGCTGAACCTGATCGTGCCGCTGCAGATCGGCGCGCGCGACGTGGCGTTCCCGTTCCTGAACTCGCTGAGCTTCTGGCTGTTCGTGGCCGGCGCGGCGCTGGTCAACATCTCCCTGGGCGTGGGCGAGTTCGCGCAGACCGGCTGGCTGGCCTACCCGCCGCTGTCCGGGCTGGAATACAGTCCAGGCGTCGGTGTCGACTACTACATCTGGGCGTTGCAGATATCGGGCCTGGGCACATTGCTCACCGGCATCAACTTCTTCGTGACGATCATGCGCATGCGCGCGCCGGGCATGACCCTGATGCGCATGCCGATCTTCACCTGGACCGCGCTGATCACCAACATCCTGATCATCGCCGCGTTCCCGATCCTGACCGTGGCGCTGGCGCTGCTGGGTGCGGACCGCTACCTGGGCACGCACTTCTTCACCAACGACGGTGGCGGCAACGCCATGATGTACGTCAACCTGATCTGGATCTGGGGCCACCCGGAGGTCTACATCCTGATCCTGCCGGCGTTCGGCATCTTCTCCGAGCTGATCGCCACCTTCAGCCGCAAGCGCCTGTTCGGCTACACCTCGATGGTGTACGCGACCTCGTGCATCGGCGTGCTGTCGTTCATCGTGTGGCTGCACCACTTCTTCACCATGGGCTCGGGCGCCAACGTCAATGCCTTCTTCGGCATCACGACGATGATCATCTCGATCCCCACCGGCGTGAAGATCTTCAACTGGCTGTTCACCATGTTCCGCGGCCGCGTGCACATGACCGCACCGGTGCTGTGGACCATCGGCTTCATCATCACCTTCGTCATCGGCGGCATGACCGGCGTGATGCTGGCGATCCCGGCGGTGGACTTCGTGCTGCACAACAGCCTGTTCCTGATCGCGCACTTCCATAACGTGATCATCGGCGGCGTGGTGTTCGGCTACCTGGCGGGCCTGACCTACTGGTTCCCGAAGGCGTTCGGCTTCAAGCTCAACGAGAAGCTGGGCAAGGCCTCGTTCTGGTGCTGGATCATCGGCTTCTTCATCGCCTTCATGCCGCTGTACGTGCTCGGCTTCATGGGCATGACCCGGCGCATGAACAGCTACAACCATCCGGAGTGGGCGCCGTGGCTGATGGTGGCCGCGGTGGGTGCGGCGATCATCGGTACCGGCATCTTCCTGAACCTGGTGCAGATCGGCTACAGCATCTGGAAGCGCAAGGAGAACATGGACCTGACCGGCGACCCGTGGGATGGCCGCACCCTGGAGTGGGCGACCTCCTCGCCGCCGCCGTTCTACAACTTCGCGGTGCTGCCGCACATCGACGACCGCGACCAGTTCTGGGAAGACAAGCTCAAGGGCAAGGGCTGGCCGCGTCCGGCCAAGTACGAACCGATCCACATGCCGCGCAACACGGCGGCGGGCTTCTGGATCGGCGCCTTCAGCATCGTCCTGGGCTTCGGTCTGACCTGGCACATCTGGTGGATGGCGGCGATCGGTCTGGTCGGCATGATCGGCAGCTTCATCGCGCGCACCTTCGATGACGACATCGATTACTGGGTCCCGGCGGAGGAAGTGGAGCGCATCGAGAACGCGCGCTTCGCCCTGCTGGAACAGCAACACGCGGCCAACGCCGCAAAGGCGGTCTGAACCATGGCTTCCACGACGCTCGATTCCCACGCCGCCCACGCGGGCGGCCACGACCACGACCACGAACACCACGACGCGGGCGGCAACACCGTCTTCGGGTTCTGGGTCTACCTGATGAGCGACTGCCTCATCTTCGCCGGCCTGTTCGCCACCTATGCGGTGCTGGCCGGCGCGACGGTGGACGGCCCGACCGCCAAGGAACTGTTCGACCTGAAGTTCGTGCTGGTGGAAACCTTCCTGCTGCTGTTCAGCAGCCTGGGCTTCGGCCTGGCGATGATCTCGGCGAACAAGCGCAGCATGGGCGGCCTGTACGGCTGGCTGGCGGTCACCGCCGCGCTGGGCCTGGGCTTCCTGGGCATGGAGCTCTACGAGTTCCACCACCTGATCGAGGAGGGCGCCGGCCCCGGCCGCAGTGCGTTCCTGTCGGCCTTCTTCACCCTGGTCGGCACCCATGGTCTGCACGTGGCCTCGGGCCTGCTGTGGATGACCGTGCTGGTGATCCAGATCGCGAAGAACGGCCTGACCCCGCGCAACATGACCCGCCTGGCGTGCCTGAGCCTGTTCTGGCACTTCCTGGACGTGATCTGGATCGGCGTGTTCACCATCGTCTACCTGCTGGGAGCGCTGTAATGGCCAACCATCATTCCTCCGACACGCACGCCGAGCACGGCCACGGCGGCGGCCTGAAGTCCTACCTGGTCGGCTTCGTGCTGGCGGTGATCCTGACCGTGATCCCGTTCGGCATGGTGATGAGCGGGGCGTTCCCGCGCGGCGTCACCGTCATCGTCATCGCGGTGCTGGCCGCGGTGCAGATGCTGGTGCACCTGATCTACTTCCTGCACATGGACCGTTCGGCCGAACAGCGCTCCAACGTGCACGTGGGCCTGTTCTCGCTGCTGATCATCGGCATCGTGGTGGTCGGCTCGCTGTGGGTGATGCACAACCTCAACGTCAACATGATGCATTGAGGGCGGCACCGCCGCAGGTTCGCGAAGGCCGCCTCCGGGCGGCCTTTTGCGTTCTACGGTCCGGTGCGGCCGCCCTGGAAGTTGCAGATGGCCGATGGGCGCGCCGCCGTCAGCTGCGGTCCGAGCCGAGCGTCGCGGAGAGTTTCAGCAGGACCTGCGCGTCTTCCGCGCTGAGGCGGTCGAGCAGCCAGGTTCTGACCGCGGCGGCGTGGATCGGCCGCGCCGCGGCGATCTTCTCCCGGCCCAGGGCGGTGATGGCCACCGTCACCACGCGCGGTTCGGCGTCGCTGCGGCGGACCAGGCCGCGCGTCTGCATGCGCGTGAGCTGATGCGACAGCCGGCTCTTGTGCCACCCCATGGAATCGGCGAGCGCCTGCTGGCGCAGCTCGCCCTTGCCCAGGTCCACCAGCCGCGACAGCACGCCGAAGTCGCTGCCGGTCAGGCCGGCGTGGTCGGCCAGGTCCTTTTCGACGGCGGCCATCACCGTCTGGCCCATCTGCTTGAAGGCGTGCCAGATCGCCAGTTCGCCTGCGGAGAGTCGTGCGTGTTTCATGCGGTCACCATAGGCGGCGCTGGTTGACATGGCAACCCGAAGAGCGTACTTCTAGGTTGACGTGACAACCTTTGCGTGGCCGCTGGCAGGCGTGCGATGCCAGCCGAGCGGACACGCGCTTCCTGGAGGCGATGGCGATGTCTGCAATGACGTTCGCAGGTGTGGATGTGGTGATGACCGGTGGCAGCGACGGTATCGGGTTCGGCCTCGCGCGGCGCTTTCTGGCCGCGGGCGCAAACGTGCTGGTCACAGGCCGCGATGCAGGCAAGCTCGACCGCGCGGCCCAGGCCGCGCCCGGTCTGCAGACCCTGGTCAACGACATCGGGGTCGCCGAAGAGCGCGAGCGACTGGCGCAGTACCTGCGAGCGCGGCATCCCGGGCTGCGCGTGGTCGTCAACAACGCCGGCATCCAGCGGCGTGTCGCGCTCGCCGACGACCAGGCGCCCTGGGCCGAGCGCCAGCGCGAGATCGACATCCTGTTCGCTGCCGTCGTGCATCTGAACCATTTGCTGGTCCCGCTGTTGCTGCAGCATGGCGAGCCTGCACTGATCGCCAATGTCTCCTCAGGCGGCGCCTTCGTTCCGCAGCCGTTCGCCCCGGTCTACAGCGCCTGCAAGGCCGCGCTCCACAGCTATACGCGCAATCTCCGCTTCGCGCTTGCCGCGACGCCGGTCAGGGTCGTCGAGATCATTCCGCCCGCGGTCCGCACCGCGCTGGCGGGCCCGGGCATGGCCCATGGCGCGGACCTGGACGACTTCTGCGACGCCATCTTCGCCGGCCTCGCGGCGGGGCAGGCCGATGAGCTCGGCTTCGGAATGACCGATTCGGCGGAGTTTCGGCAGCGTCTCGACGTGGAGCGTGCCGTGTTCGATGGATTCTCCGGGCGTTTTCCCGTTCGCAGGTACTGAAGCGGCGGCGCCGGTGCAACCGGCGCGCCGGGGTGGTCCCGCTCACGCCATGCAAGGCGCGTCGGTGAGTTCGCACAACGGCAGCCAGGTCGCCACGCCGTCGCTGTTGCGGATCAACAGGCCCAGTTGCCCATGTTGCTGCAGCGGCTGGGCGTAGACCGGCGCGATACCGGGTGCCGCGTGGGTGGGCGCCGCCGCCGTTGCCGGGAAGGCGCTGGCCAACAGGGTCTGCGGCCGTGCCGCGCGCAAGGTGGCGACCAGGCCGGCCGGGTCGCCATGCAGCAGCGCGTGGTGGCATAGCGCAAGCAGGCAGCCTTCGTCCTCGCGTGGGGCGGCGACGGGCCGCGCCGGCGTTTCTGGCGGTGCGACGCGCACGCGCTGCAACAGGCGACGCAAGTGCTGGCGCGAGGCGCTTTCGCTGCGTGCCGACAGCGCCGCCAGCTCGGCGTGGCGAAAGTCGAACGCTTCGGCGAGCAGCACCAGGGCCACGTCGCCGGGCGGCAGGGTGCGCACCAGGTGGGCCAGCGCCTGTGCGACCGCGTCGCGGTGCAGGGCGTGCTGCGCCGGTTCTTGCGTCGGCCCGGCCTCCAGCAGCGCCGGATCCTGTGCGGCGCGTTCCAGCACGCTGCGGTAGCGGGCGCGGCGGCGCAGGCGGTCGATGCACAGGTGCCGCAGCACCGTGGTCATCCATGCGTCGCCGCCATTCGCCGGCAACGGCCCCTGGGCGGCACGCAGATAGGTCTCCTGCACCAGGTCCTCGGCGTCCTGGCCCTGGCCGAGCCAGCGGTGCGCCAGGGCCAGCAACTGGCGGCGCAGCGCCTCGCCGTCGGCCGGCGTGGGCGTGTCGGTCGGAGATGTCACGTCGCGGCCCCGTCGTTCGTTGGGAGGGACACCCACCATACATGGAGACAGGCCGATGCTGCGTTCCGACGAAACGTCCCCCGCCGCGCCCTCCGCGCAGTCGCCGTCCGCCGCCTTCCTCGAGGAAAAGGCGTTCCGCGCGCGGACCCTGCTGCTGTTCGGCACCATCACCGACGCCAGCGCCTACCAGACGGTACGCCATCTGCTGGCGCTGGATGCCGAGTCCGATGCGCCGATCGCGATGATCGTGTCCTCGCCGGGCGGGCATCTGGAATCCGGCGACGCCATCCACGATGCGCTGCGCTTCATTTCCGCACCGGTCGACATGATCGGCTCGGGTTGGGTCGGCAGCGCGGCCACGCACGTGTTCCTGGGCGTGCCGCGCGAGCGCCGGGTGTGCCTGCCGCAGACCCGGTTCCTGATCCATCAGCCCAGCGGCGGCGCCGGCGGCCCGGCCAGCGACATCGCCATCCAGGCCAGCGAGATCCTCAAGGCGCGCGCCCGCATCGCCAAGGTCATTGCCCGCGAGACCGGCCAGCCGCTGGAGCGCGTGGAGACCGACATCGAGCGCGACTGCTGGATGTCGGCGCAGGAGGCGATGGACTACGGCCTGGTCTCGCGCATCGTCCAGCGGCGCAGCCAACTGGCCAGGCGCTGAGGGCTTCGGCCAATGCGGCAGGCGCCGTGCGCGGCGATCGCCGCGGGCATGACCTATGGCATGGCACGCGGCGGCGGCGCAGGCATAGCATGGGAGTTTGCCTGTCCGCTGTCGTTCGCCCCCTGGAGATCCCATGAACAAGTCCACCGCCTGGATGGCGCCGTTGCTGCTGGCCGCCACTGTCGCGTTCCAGGCCACGGCGCAGACCGCACCGCCGCGCGACGTGCCCTTCGCCGGTACGTTGAAGATCGATGTCGATGCCACCGATCTGGCGCACCGTATCTTCCGCGTGCGCAGCACAATCCCGGCCACGCCGGGGCCGATGACCCTGCTGTATCCGCAGTGGATCCCCGGCAACCATTCGCCGACCGGTCCGATCGACAAGCTCGCCGGGCTGACGATCAAGGCCAACGGCAAGGTGTTGCAGTGGACGCGCGACCAGTTCGACGTCTATGCGTTCAAGATCGACGTGCCCGCCGGCGTCAGCGAGATCGTCGCCGAGTACCAGTTCCTGTCCTCGCAGGGCGACGGCCAGGGCCGGGTGATGATGACCCCGGAGATGCTCAACCTGCAGTGGAACACCACCGCGCTGTATCCGGCCGGGGTGTACGCGCGCAACATCAAGGCGCAGGCCAGCGTGACCCTGCCGGCTGGCTGGAGCTACGCCACCGCGCTGGAGACCGCCACGCGCAGCGGCGATACGGTGACGTTCAAGCCGATCGATTTCGACGACCTGGTCGATTCGCCGATGTTCGCCGGCAAGTACTACAAGCGCATCGTGCTGGACGACAAGGGCAAGGCGCCGGTGGCGCTGAACGTGTTCGCCGACAAGCCCAAGTCGCTGGAGGCCAAGCCCGAGCAGGTCAAGGCGCACGTGGCCCTGGTGCAGCAGATGGACAAGCTGTACGGCGCGCGTCACTTCGACCACTACGAGTTCCTGCTGGCGTTGACCGACAAGCTCGGTGGCATCGGCCTGGAGCATCATCGCTCCAGCGAGAACAGTGGCCCGCTCGACTACTTCACCGAGTGGGACAAGAGCTGGGAGATGCGCGACCTGCTCGCGCACGAGTTCAACCACTCCTGGAACGGCAAGTACCGGCGCGGCGCCGACCTGGCCACGCCCAACTTCAACGTGCCGATGGGCGACAGCCTGCTGTGGCTGTACGAGGGCCAGACCCAGTTCTGGGGCGAGGTGATCGCCGCGCGCGCAGGGCTGTGGACCCAGGACCAGGCCCGCGACATGCTGGCCAACGTCGCCGCGGTCTACCAGCGCGGCCGTCCCGGCCTGGCCTGGCGCGCGCTGCAGGACACCACCAACGACCCGACCATGTCGATGCGCCGGCCGCGCGCCTACCGCAGCTACCAGTTGAGCGAGGACTACTATTCCGGCGGGCAGATGGTCTGGCTGGAGGTCAACGCCAAGCTGCGCGAGCTCAGCGGCGGCAAGCGCTCGCTGGACGATTTCGCCAAGGCGTTCTTCGGCATGCACGACGGCGCCTGGGACGTGAACACCTACACCTTCGACGACATCGTCGCCACGCTCGATGGGATCGCCAAGTACGACTGGGCGAGCCTGCTGCGCAGCCGTCTCGATGCGCACGGGTCGCTGGTCGGCGGGATCGAGGCCAGCGGCTGGAAGCTGGTCTATACCGATCAGCCGAACGCGGCCAGCAAGACCTCCGAGGTGCGCAACAAGAGCCTGGACCTGAGCTACTCGCTGGGCCTGAGCCTGGACGAGCAGGGCCGGGTGCAATCCGTGCTGTGGGACAGCCCGACGTTCAATGCCGGCATCATCGCCGGCAACCGCGTGGTCGCAGTCGGCGGCCGCGAGTACAGCGCCGAGGCGCTCAAGGACGCGGTCACCGCGGCCAAGGGCGGCAGCACGCCGATCGAACTGCTGGTCAAGCGCGGCGACCGCTACGACACCGTGCGCATCGCCTACTACGGCGGCCTGCAGTATCCGCACCTGGAGCGCATCGCCGGCACGCCGGATCGCCTGAGCGAGTTGTACAAGGCGCGTTGAGGGCGGCGAGCGCGATCGCCGCCCGGCGCTTTGGTGTGCCGGTGCGCGGTGCGGCGACGGCGTCGTCGTACTGGCGCGTGTCGCTTGCGGCGCTTGCGCGCACGATGCTCATTGTTTGGTCGCCACCGATGGCGCAGTCCATGCGAAGCCGTTCCTGCAGCGAGCGCAGCACCGTGCGGGAGCGGCCGAGGTGGCCGATCTTCTTTGCGAGGACGAGGTCAGGCGGTGAAAATCAATGTGGTCGGCACCAGCGCAAGCGGGAAAAGCACACTCGCCAGGCTGATCGCCAAGGAACTTGCGATTCCCTATGTCGAAATGGACAGACTCTACTGGCGCCCGGACTGGCAGGGGACCCCGGACGATGTGTTCCTGAAAGAACTGGAGCGTGCCTTAGCCGCCTCTGCCGACTGGGTGCTGGATGGCAACTACAACCGGACGCGCCCCGTGAAATGGCGCGACGTGGACCTGGTGGTGTGGGTGGACTATGGATTTTTGCGCACGCTGTTCCAGGCTGTCGCCAGAGCGTTCAAACGGGCCTGGCACAAACAGGAGCTGTGGCCCGGTACGGGAAATCGCGAGAGTTTTCGCCGCGCGTTCTTTAGCCGGGAGTCCATCATCATCTGGATGCTCAAGACCTGGCGCAGCAACCGCGCGCGCTACCAGGCCGATCTGCACAACCCGCAGTACGCGCATATTCGCTTCGTGCGCATTAGGCGACGGGAGCAGGCGCAACACCTGCTTGCTGCCTTGAAGGCGCGCTGACGGCCTCCCTGCCGCGACAAGCGAAGAGGACATCGTCCCGGGCAGAATCGGTCTGACCCGACGTCGGCGCCACAGGCTGCCTCCTGCTGCCGCCTGGCGGCCGTGCGCGGGCGATTTGGGTCATCAGTCGCGGGGAAACGCAGCAGCGTCCGCCGTACATCGTCGTCGCTGCCGAGTGCGCGACGCCTTCCCGGCGCCGCGTTACCGGCTGGGGAAGCGAGTGCGATGCGGCACCTGGCGCCGCGTCGCGGACGCTGAGACCGCCAGCCACTATGCTGATGCATTGTCTGAGCGGACCAGAAGCAGATGGCGAAAGCGAAAACGGCCTATGTCTGCGGCGAGTGCGGCGCCGAGTACAACAAGTGGCAGGGCCAGTGCACCGAATGCGGTGCCTGGAACTCGCTGAGCGAGATCGTGCTGGAGAGCGCGGCCACGGCCAAGGCGCCGGCCGCGGCGCGGCGCAGCGGCTGGGCCGGCAAGGCCGAGACGCCGAAGATCACCGCGCTCAAGGACGTGGAGCACCGCGACCAGGCGCGCGTGTCCACCGGCATCGGCGAGTTCGACCGGGTGCTCGGCGGCGGCCTGGTCGAGGGCGCGGTGGTGCTGATCGGCGGCGACCCCGGCATCGGCAAGTCGACCCTGCTGCTGCAGGCGCTGGCGAAGATGGCCGGCACGCTGCCGGTGCTGTACGTGACCGGCGAGGAATCGCTGGGCCAGGTCGCCGGCCGCGCGGTGCGCCTGGACCTGCCGCTGGACGGCCTCAACGCGCTGGCCGAGACCGGCATCGAGCACATCCTGCAGCACGCCAGCGCGGCGCGGCCCAAGCTGATCGTCGCCGACTCGGTGCAGACCCTGTGGACCGAGGCGCTGACCGCCGCGCCGGGTTCGGTCAGCCAGGTGCGCGAGAGCGCGGCGCGCCTGGTGCGCTACGCCAAGGAGACCGGCACCGCGGTGTTCCTGGTCGGCCACGTCACCAAGGAGGGCGGCATCGCCGGCCCGCGCGTGCTCGAGCACATGGTCGATGCGGTGCTGTACTTCGAGGGCGAGAGCGGCAGCCGCTTCCGCCTGCTGCGCGCGTTCAAGAACCGCTTCGGCGCGGTCAACGAACTGGGCGTGTTCGCGATGGGCGAGAAGGGGCTGAAGGAAGTCTCCAATCCGTCGGCGATCTTCCTGTCCGGCGGCAGCGCGCACCAGCCCGGCAGTTGCGTGATGGTCACCCGCGAGGGCACGCGGCCGCTGATGGTGGAAGTGCAGGCCCTGGTCGATGCCTCGCCGCTGTCCAATCCGCGGCGCGTGGCGGTGGGCCTGGAACAGAACCGGCTGGCGATGCTGCTGGCGGTGCTGCACCGCCATGGCGGCATCGTGGTCGGCGACCAGGACGTGTTCGTCAACGTGGTCGGCGGCATCCGCGTGCAGGAGACCGCGGCCGACCTGCCGGTGCTGCTGGCGGTGCTGTCGTCGCTGCGCGATCGGCCGTTGGCGGAAAAGACCATCGCCTTCGGCGAGGTCGGCCTGTCCGGCGAGATCCGCCCGGTGCCCAATGGCGAGGACCGGCTGCGCGAGGCCGCCACGCACGGCTTCAAGCGCGCCATCGTGCCCAAGGCCAATGCGCCCAAGACCGGTACGGTCAAGGGCATGGAGGTGATCGCGGTGGAGCGCCTGGCGCAGGCGCTGGAAGCGGCGAGCGAATAGGCTGCGGCGTCGGCGGGCAGCGGCGCGTCGTCCCCGTGTACTGCGTCGCTTCGAATCGCGATGCGGTGGTGCGCGCGCGAGTGCGGCCCACGTAGACGCGTGGCCGCATCGCGCGGCCTGGTGTGGAGATTTCCGATCAGCATCGTCAGCGGCAATGCATCCGCTCGCTGCACGTCGATGCGCGCGACCGGCCGCAGGTCGCAGCCGGCGCCTCTTCTTCGGTAAGGCGAACGGCGCGCGTCGCCACGCGCGCCGTTGCCGTTGCGGTGCCGCAGACGCGATGGCGCCCGCGGTTCCGTCAATCCTTGCGGTACACCACGCCGAGCTTGTCGATCTCGTCGCCGTCGCGGCCGGTGAAGCCGGCGATGTGCCAGCCGCTGGGCGCGGTGAGCGTGTAGGTCTCGGCGGTCGGCGTGCCGGCGCTGAGGCTGCGGCCCTGGTTGGTGCGCAGGCTCAGCGAGAACAGCCGGGTGTGGCCGTTGTACTGGCCCACGCTCAGCGTGGCCGAGGTCAGCCGCTCGTTGCTGCCCAGGCGCAGCGTGACCGCGTCGCCGCCGCTGCCGCCGTGGGCCAGGGTGCTGCCGTTGTCCAGGCCCAGCGCGATGCCGTCCAGGCGCGAGGCGCCGCGCAGGGTCACGCTGGCGATGGTGCGCTGCTCGGCGCCCTTGGCGATGTCGTTGAACGGGGTGCCGTGCGGGCCGCCGAACTGGTCGCTGGTGCGCACGGTGGTCCCGACCGCCCAGCCGAACTGCGCGGCCAGCGGGTAGTGGTCGGACAGCGGCTTGCCGTCGCTGTCGTAGAAGTTGCCGTCGTCGAGCTTGTAGCGGTTGGCGACCAGGGTCAGCTGCGGCGCGTCGCGGTACAGGATCTTGTCCACCACTTCGCAGTCGTTGGTCGGCGGGGTGCCGCACAGCAGCGGCGCGGCGCCGGCGGCCGGGGCACTGCCCTTGACCAGTTCCACCCAGGTATCGGTCAGGCCG
This sequence comes from Xanthomonas sp. LMG 12459, assembly GCF_009192905.1. Lineage (NCBI taxonomy): Bacteria > Pseudomonadati > Pseudomonadota > Gammaproteobacteria > Lysobacterales > Lysobacteraceae > Xanthomonas > Xanthomonas sp. LMG 12459. The sequence goes on along the minus strand of NZ_NSGT01000002.1, from coordinate 75,077 downwards.
TTGGCGGAAATCAACGCACGGATGTTGTCGTCGGCGCGGGTGTAGCGGGTGTTGGAGTCCATCATCACCAGCACCGCGTTGCCCGCCGACCAGGTCTGGATGAACTGCGACAGCTGGCTGATGTTGGCGCGCCGGGCGGCCAGGTCGGCGCTCTCGGTGCCGGCATTGGGGTGCGCGTTGTACACGTCCAGCAGCACGCCGTCGTCCAGGCGCACGCGCATGTAGCTGAAGCCCTTGGGGGTGAGGCAGTCGGTGCCGTTGCACTTGTCCCACTTGATGCGGGTGAAGTCGTCGAAACGGTAGTTGCTCAGCGTGTTGAGGCCGTCGCCGATCGCCGCGCCGCCGCTGGTGGGCGTGCGGTAGGGGTGCTTGTCGCCCGCGTACAAGGTGGCGTGATAGTTGAAGTCTTCCTGCACGTTGATCAGGCCGTAGGGCGCCAGCTTCGGTGCGATCTGGGCGGTGTTGGCGGCCGGGTTGCTGCTGGAGATGCCCTGCGGCAGGCCGGCGACGTTGTAGGTGAGCACGTCGAGCACGCCGACGTCCGATTGCGCGTGGACCACGCCGGCGCAGGCCAGGCTCAATCCGATGCCGTAGCTCACGAGGGTGCGTAGATGCTGGATCATGAATCGCCTCTTGCGGGTTGGGAGGAACAGCGGGTGGCGCGAGCGCCAGGGGCGGTGCCGGAAGGCACCGATGCCGCCGCGCGACCGGCCGGGGCCGGCGCACGTGGCGTCATGGGGTCAGGAACTGCGGATCGAGCGCGGCCTCGACCGCGGCGGCGAAGGCGGGCAGCGGGCAGTCGTAGGCGGCGTCGGCGCGGCTGCACTGCGGGATGAACACGGGCGACTCCAGTGGCGGCGCCTGCACCGTCAGCGCGCGGCGTTCGCGCAGTTGCGCCAGGCTCTGCGCGGTGTAGCGCAGGCGGATCACCCGTTCGCCGTCGGCGCGGCGCCAGCGCTCGAACACCAGCGCGCCGCCGGGCACGGTCTGGTCGGGCTGGTAGCCGGGCAGTTGCCAGTGCAGGTCGAGCATGCCGGCCAGCAGGGTCAAGGTGCCGTCGTGGCCGGACAGCACCACCAGCCGCGCCGCGCCGCCGATCGGTTCGGCCCGCGTGGCCTGGCCGCTGCCGTCCAGCAGCGTCGCCAGCAGCCGCGCGGCCAGCGGCGAGGCGGCCATGCGCGCCACCGCCGGCGCGCGCAGGCGCAGCGCGAACTCGGCCTGGTGCGGGGCGAAGGCGCGCAGCAGGCTGGCCTCGTCGACGCCGCGCCAGCCCAGCGCGGCGAAGTCCTGGCCGTCGGCCCAGGCCATCAGCAGGCTTTCGCTGAGGCCGGAAGCAGTCGAGGCCGGGCCTTCGATGCCGGGGATCGCGTCCTCGGCATCGCCTAGCCGCGCCGGCACCGCATCCAGGCGCAGCTTGCCGCTGCCGGCGTCGGCCGGGCAGGGCCGTTGCGCGCACTGCAGCAGCAGTTGCTGCAGGCTGTCGATGGCATCGGCCTGGGCCGCGTTCCAGGCCTGCGCATCGCCGCCGATGCGGCCGGCGATGGCCGCGCGCATCTGCGCCACTGCGGCGGGAGTGCGCAACGCGGGCGTGCCGTCGAACAGCGGATCGGAGGCATCGTCGGCGACGCTGTGCACCGGATTGGCGCAGCCCGGGGTCAGCGTGCTGGCCAGCGCCTGCGCCGAGGCGAGGGTGCGTTGGGTGCGGTTGGCCCAGTAGTACGCGGCCGCGCAGCCGTCGCCGGCGAACAGCCCCAGCGGCGCATAGCGGGCGCGGTAGTAGGCGCCGAACAAGCGTTCCAGCGCCGCGCCGTTCGCGGTGAGATACCCGGCGGGCACCGCGAAGCGCGGCCAGGGGCGCGCCGAGTAACGCTCCAGTTGCTCCGCGCTGGACATCGCCGCGCGTACGCCGTGACGCTTGAGGATGACGACTTTTTCCAGCGTGTCCGTCGCGGCCGCTTGCGCACGTGCGGCGGTGCAGGCCAGTGGCGCGAAGGCGAACAGGACGAGGGTGGCGAGGCGCGGCAGCGATGGCATCGGCAAGCTCCAGGCAGAGGCGGTACGCCGCGCGCGGCGGTGGGCGGCGCACGGTGCGATGGCCGGCGCCCGCGGCGATGCAGGCCGCGGGGCGGGCTGGCTGCCGCGCGTGGGCGGCAGCGCGGCGGATCAGAAACGTGCGCGCAAGCCCACCGACCAGGTGCGGCCGTAGTCGGTGTAGCCGCCGAACAGGCGGTCGCCGACGTACTGGCGCTGCACAGCGCCGGTGAGATTGATCGCGTTGACGAACACCGACAGGGTGTCGTTGACCTTCCATGCCACGTTCGCGTCGAGGCTGCCGAACTTGTCGCTGTTGAGCGTGGCGACGTTGGCGGTGCCGACCGCGTTGACGATGTCGTCGCTCCAGCCATAGCTCACCCGCGCCATCAGCGGTCCTTTCTCGTAGAACAGCACCGCGTTGTAGGTGTTCTTGGCCACGCCTTCGAGGCTGTCGGTGAAGGTGCGGCTGCCGTCGCGATAGGTGGCCTCGCTGTCGGTCCAGGTGTAGTTGAGCTGCATGCCCAGCCCGTCCAGCGGCGCCGGCAGGCCGGCGAAGACCTGCTGGTAGGCCACTTCCACGCCCTTGACGCTGGCCTGGCTGCCGTTGGTCTTGGACGAGAGCAGGTAGGTCTGGCCCTGGTACTGCAGGTTCGACATCTGGGTCTGGATGAAGCGCGAGATGTCCTTGTAGAACACGCCGCCGGTCAGCGCCGAGGTGCCGTCGATGTACCACTCGAAGGTCAGGTCGTACTGCCAGGCCTCGAACGGACGCAGCGACGGATTGCCGCCGCTGGCGGTGAGGATCTCGCCGCTGGAATTGAAGGTGAGCTTGGACGACAGGTCGGTGAGGTCGGGACGGGTGATGACCTTGGCCGCGGAACTGCGCAGCACCATGTCCTCGCGCACGTCCCAGGCCGCGTTGAACGAGGGCAGGGCGTTGCTGTAGCTGCGTTCGAAGTGCACCGGTTGCGCGCTGCCGTTGACGTCGGCATGGCCGTCGGTGGTCTGCTCGGTGCGCACCAGGCGCACGCCGAGGTTGCCGCGCAGCGCGCGGCCGGCCAGGTCGCCGCCGAAGTCGGCCATCGCATAGGCCGAGCCGATCTTCTCCTTCACCTCGTAGGAGTTCTGCAGGTCGGCGCTGTTCGGCGTGTCGACCAGGTCCGCGGCGGTCGGCCAGGTACCGAAGAAGCGCGATTCGATCGGCGCCAGCCACTGCCGGGGCAGGTTGCCGTTGGCGTCGGTCAGCATGTCGTCCACCGGCAGCGCGGTGAAGTTGCCGGCCGGGAAGCGCACCCCGGCGATGCTGGTCAGCAGCAGGTCGGCGCGATCGTAGGTGCGCGAGCGCTGCCGGTACTTGGCGCCGAACTTGAGCTCGCGGAAGAAGCCGTCGCCGAGCGCGCGCTTGGCGTCGAGCTGCAGCGCGTCCTCCTTGTCGCGCGCATCGATCTCGCGCCACTCCAGGCGGCGCCCGGCCACGCTGGCCGGGTTGGTCGGGTCGAAGCCGTTGGTGAAGCGCCAGTCGGGCACGTCGTCGCCATCGGCCTGCGGCATGTCCACGCGCATCGTCAGGGTGGTGCCGCTGCGCAGGCGCGTGCGCCGGATCGGATCGGAGTCGTAGCTGTGCGCCTGCGAGTGGAACGCCACCGCGCCCAGCGTCCACGCATCGCCGCTCCAGGTGCTGGACAGGCGCGCGCTGCGGTTGTCGTCGGTGATGCCGGAGGTCTCGCGCGAGATCTGCACCTGGCCGTTGCGGTAGTCGAAGCCGGCGACGCCGCCATGCGCCACGCGCAGGTTGCTGAGCTTGGCCAGGCTGTCGAAGCCCACGCCCAGGCTGTATTCGTCGTAGTGCACGGTCTGCTTGGCGTAGAGCAGGTCCAGGTTGGTTTCCCAGGCCGCGCTCGGTTTCCACTGCAGCGAGGCGGCGATGCCGGTGCGTTCGCGCTGCTCCAGTTCCAGCGTCGGGCGCAGGCCGGTGGGCACGTAGTTGGCGCCGGGCACGCCCGGCACGCCGTCGCGGTAGTAGTCCCAGCTCACTTCGTTGACCCGGTCCTGGCGCAGGCTGCGCTGCGAGTAGGCACCGGACAGCAGCAGGCCGAAGGTGCCGTCGGCGTTGACCCAGTTGAACAGGCCGGACACGCGCGGGTCGTTGGCGTGGGTGCGCTGCGCCTGGCTCGACTCCAGCGACACGTTGGTGAGCGTTTTCCCCAGTTCCAGCGGGCGGAACGTGCGCACGTTGACGATGCCGCCGATCGCGCCTTCGTCCAGGTCGGCGGTGGGGCTCTTGATCACGTCCAGGCCGGCGACCAGTTCCGCCGGCAGGGTGTCGTAGCGGAACTGGCGGCCGGTCTGGCCGGAGGTGCGCACGTTCTCGTTGACCGCCATGGTCTGGCCGTTGAGCGTGGTCACCTGGAAGTTGGGCCCCAGGCCGCGCACGCGCACGTACACGCCTTCGCCGCGGTCGCGCACGATCGACACGCCGGGCACGCGCTGCAGCGCTTCGGCCACGTTCTGCGCCGGCAGCTTGCCGATGTCCTCGGCGGCGATCACGTCGACCACGCTGTCTGCGTAGCGCTTCTCGCGCAGCGCGGCGCTGAGGCTGCCGGCGTAGCTGCCGAGCACCTGGATGCTGTCCAGTTGCTTGACCGGCGCATCCGCCGACGCCACCGGTGCCGGCGTCGGTGCGGCCGCCATCGCCGCCGGTGCAGTGGCCGCTGTTTCCGCCGGCGCGCTCGCTGCCTCGATCGTCACCGTGGTCGGGGTGAGGAAACGGTAGCGCAGGCCGGTGCCGTCGAGCAGTTGCTGCAGCGCCTGTTCCGGCGCGGCGCCGGCGCGGCTGCCATGGGTCTGTGGGTTGCCGGTGCTGCCGGCGGCATACACGAACTGCAGGCCGGTCTGCCGCGACAGCGCATTGAGCGCGCGCGCCAGCGGCTGCGCGGGAATCGCCTCGACCGCGATGGGCGCGGTCTGCGCGCCGGCGACGCCGGCGTGCAGGGCGAGGGCGATGGAAAGGAACAGGGTGCGGCGCATCGTCGGGTCCTGTGAGAGCGGGGGTGGTGGTGCGCGCGGCATCGCCCATGGGCGTTTGCCTGCGCTGTCCCCGGACTACGAGGCGCGACGACGAAGATCGGGCACCGTTTTTCGATGAATTTTCTGTGACACGTGCGTGGGGGTGCTGGCTTCGCGTGCGCGCACGGATGCGTGCGTGCACGATGCATGTGACGCGCTGATGGCGCGCCGGCCGTCTGGTTTGAAGGATGCGTGCGCCGCGCAGTGCGCGCGACGCAGCTGCCGCGCTACTGCAGGCGCGCCTGTATCGGCGTGCGGCTGCGCACGTGGACGCCGTCGGCGCTGGTGCGCACCTGCAATGTCGGCTGCGCATCCAGGAAGGCGCGCAACGCGGCGACGTCGTCGCCACGCAGGTTGCCGGTCAGTCGCATCGCCCCGGCATCGGCGTCGTCGATCAGCAGGCGGGTGCGGTTGAGCCGGTTGAAATCCTCGGCGACATTGGCCAGCGGTTCGTCGCGGAACACGATGCGGTGTTGCCACCACGCGTGCATCGCCGCGACGTCCTCGTTGCCCAGTTCGACCCGGCCATCGGCGGTGTCGATGCGCGCGCTCTGGCCGGCGCCGAGATCGGCCAGCATGGGCTGTTGCGGACGGTCCTGGCGCCAAACGTGCACGCGTCCGGCCGAGACCTCGATGCGCGCCTGGTCGGGGTGCAGGGCGATGTCGAAGGTGGTGCCGATATCTTCCACGCGCAGGCCGCCGGCCTGCACCTGCAGCGGGCGCCGGTCGGCGGCGACCACGAAACTGGCCTGGCCCTGCAGCAACTGCAGCTTTCGGCTCCAGGGGGTCAGCGTGGCGCGTACCTGGGTCTGCGCATTGAGCCGCACCGTGCTGCCGTCGGCCAGTTGCACGCTGCGTTGTTCGCCGAGCGCGGTGCGGTAGGTCTGGCTGCGCGGCCAGGCCCAGCCGACCAGCACCGCCACCGCGCACACCGCGGCGGCCGCGGCCAGACGCCAGCGCGGCGCGGCGTGGGCGCGCGCCGCACGCGTTGGCGCTGCCGCTGTCGCGCGCCGCGGCACGGGCAGGGCGATGACGTTGCCGCTCGCCGCGCCATCGGCGGTGTCGTCGCTGGCGAGCAAGGCGTCCACGTCCAGGTCCATGCTGCGCAGCGCCTCGCCGAGTTCGCCGGCCACGCGCTGCATGGCCAGATACTCGCGCAGATGCTGCGGCGAGGCGGTCAGCCAGTCCAGCAACTGCTGTTCCTGTTTCGCGTCCAGCGGCTGCATGCGTTGCACCGCATGCCAGTGCGCGGCATCGGCGATGGCACTGCGCGAAGAGAATGTGCTGTCGTTCACCCGCGATCCCCGCGGTCGGCCAGGGCGCGGCGGCAGGCCGACAGCCCGCGCACCACATGTTTCTTGACCATGTGCGGCGACACGCCCATGCGCTCGGCGATCTGCTTGTAGCTCAGCCCGTCGCGGTACTGCATCACCAGCACCGCGCGGGTGCGCGCGGGCAGCTCGGCGAGCAGGGCCTGCAGGTGCTGCTGGCGCTGCCGCCGGTGTGCGCTGTCTTCCACGTCGTCTCCCGCCGCCAGCAATTGCGAGAACTGCTCCATCTCGTCGATGCGCAGCGGCGCCTGCCGGCGACGCGCGGCCTGTTCGCGCGCCAGGTTCTGCGCGACGGTGTACAGATAGGCTTCGGGATTGGCGATGGCTTCGCCCTGCTGCCGATGCGCGCGCAGCAACCGCAGATAGGTTTCCTGCACCATGTCCTCGGCGTCTTCGCGTGCGCCGCGGCGCACGAAGAAGCCGCGCAGCACCGGGCCGTGTTCCGCGAACATGCGCGCCCATGCGCGTTTGGGGTGAGCCGCCACCGAGCCTGCCTTGTCCCTGGGGTGCGGGGCAGGCTAGAAGCTGCAGATGACGGTTCGGTGACGTTTGGGGGCGGTCCGTGTGGAGCAAGGCGGTGTTCGCCACTTCCTGCGGGAGTCGCCTGTCATGCAGCCGCGACGCGCGACGTGATGTGCGTTCCGATGGCGCAATGCGTCGGGACTGAAGTCCCTCCCACAGTGCGCACGGCGGGCTCGCCGCCGCTCCTGCGAAGGCAAGGTGGATGCATCCCGCCGCGACCGCTAATGCGAATCGCGCGCCACCGCGTCGCCGCTGCCGCCCACCAGGAAATCCAGGTCGGCGCCCAGGTGCGCCTGCTGCACGTGCTCCACGTAGAGCTTGCTCCAGCCGCGCGGCGGCGCCGGCGGCGGGGTCCATTCGCTGCGTCGGCGCAGCAGTTCCTCGTCGTTGACTTCCAGGTGCAGCGCGCGGCCGGGGACGTCGAGTTCGATGATGTCGCCGTCGCGCACCAGCGCCAGGGTGCCGCCGGCGGCGGCCTCCGGCGAGGCGTGCAGCACCACGGTGCCGTAGGCGGTGCCGCTCATGCGCGCATCGGAGATGCGCACCATGTCGGTGATGCCGGCGCGCAGCAGCTTCGGCGGCAACGGCATGTTGCCGACCTCGGCCATGCCCGGGTAGCCGCGCGGGCCGCAGTGCTTGAGCACCATGATGCAGTCGGCGTCGATGTCCAACGCCTCGTCGTCGATGCGCGCCTTGAAGTCCTCGATGCTTTCGAACACCACCGCGCGCCCGCGGTGCCGCAGCAGGTGCGGCGAGGCGGCCGACGGCTTGATCACCGCGCCGTCCGGCGCCAGGTTGCCGCGCAGTACGGCGATGCCGGCCTCCGCGCGCACCGGCGCGTCCAGCGGGTGGATCACCTCGCGGTTCCAGCACGGCGCCTGCGCCACGTTCTCGCCCAGGGTGCGGCCGTTGACGGTGCGCGCGTCCAGCGCCAGTTCGCTGCCGAGTTCGCGCATCACCGCCGGCAGCCCGCCGGCATAGTAGAAGTCTTCCATCAGGTACTGGCCGGACGGTTTGAGATTGACCAGGCACGGCAGCCGCGAGCCGAGCCGGTCCCAGTCGTCCAACTGCAGCGGCACGCCCACGCGGCCGGCCAGGGCGAGCAGATGCAGCACCGCATTGGTGGAGCCGCCGATCGCCGCATTGACCTTGATCGCATTGGCGAAGGCGTCGGCAGTGAGGATCTGCGACATGCGCAGATCCTCTTCCACCATCTGCACGATGCGCCGCCCGCTGAGCCGCGCCAGCCGCGCGCGGCGCGCATCCACCGCCGGGATCGCGGCGTTCTCCGGCAGCGACATGCCCAGCGCCTCGACCATGCTGGCCATGGTCGACGCGGTGCCCATGGTCATGCAGCTGCCCTTGGAGCGCTGCATGCAGGCCTCGGCCTCGACGAAATCGTCCTGGCTCAGGGTGCCGGCGCGGACCATCTCCGACATCTCGATCACGCCGGTGCCCGAGCCCAGCGGTTGCCCGCGCCAGTTGCCCGACAGCGACGGCCCGCCGGACACGCCGATGGTCGGCAGGTCCACGCTGGCCGCGCCCATCAGCAAGGACGGGGTGGTCTTGTCGCAGCCCATCAGCAGCACCACGCCGTCCAGCGGATTGGCGCGGATCGATTCCTCCACGTCCATGCTGGCGAGGTTGCGGAACAGCATCGCGGTGGGGCGCATCTGCGTCTCGCCCAGCGACATCACCGGGAACTCCAGCGGGAACCCGCCGGCCTCGTACACGCCCTTTTTGACGTGTTCGGCCAGTTCGCGCAGGTGGCCGTTGCACGGGGTCAGTTCCGACCAAGTGTTGCAGATGCCGATCACCGGGCGGCCATCGAACATGTCGTGCGGATGGCCGGCGCTCTTGAGCCAGCTGCGGTAGTAGAAGCCCTGCTTGCCTTCGCGCCCGAACCACGCCTGGCTGCGGCGCGGCGGTTTGCTGGGTGAGCCCATGTCGGCGGATTCCTCGAGTCCAGGACGCCGGGATCCGCCTTGTGCGCAAGCCGCCCCCGGATGCTTTACGCCGGGGATGCTAGCGGGCATATTGATACGTGAAAAATAGCAAATATCTCCGAATGGATATTTGTTTTCATATATCGAAATCCTATCCACCTAGAGCGAAACGGCATGGACAACTCGGCAAGCGCAGCGCCTTCCCCCCTCGGCAACGCAACCTACGGCAGCCTGCGCGGGCGCCGCGTATTCATCACCGGCGGCGGCTCCGGCATCGGCGCCGCGTTGGTCGAGGCCTTCGCCGCGCAGGGCGCGCAGGTGGCCTTCGTCGATGTCGCGGCCGAGGCCAGCGCCGCGCTGGCCGAGCGGCTGGCCGCGGCCGGCCTGACCGCACCATGGTGGCGTCGCTGCGACGTGACCGACGTGGCCGCGCTGCAGGCGGCGATCGGCGAGGCGGCGGCCGAACTGGGCGATTTCCACGTGCTGCTCAACAACGTCGGCAGCGACGATCGCCACGCGCTGGACGCGGTGACCCCGGAGTACTGGGAGCGCTGCGTGTCGATCAACCAGCGTGCGGCGTTCTTCGCGATCCAGGCGGTGGTGCCGGGCATGCAGCGGCTGGGCGGCGGTTCCATCGTCAACCTCGGCTCCACCGGCTGGCAGAGCAAGACCGGCGGCTACCCGGTGTACGCCACCGCCAAGTCCTCGGTGAACGGCCTGACCCGGGGCCTGGCGCGCGACCTGGGTGCGTCGCGGATCCGCATCAACGTGCTGACCCCGGGCTGGGTGATGACCGAGCGCCAGGTCACCCTGTGGCTGGACGAGGCCGGCGAGCGCGAACTGGCGCGCAACCAGTGCCTGCCGGACAAGGTGATGCCGGAGGACATCGCGCGCATGGCGCTGTTCCTGGCCTCGGACGAGGCGCGCGCGATCACCGCGCAGGAGTTCGTGGTGGATGGCGGCTGGACCTGAGCGCGGTCGCGCGGCCGGGCGTCGCGGGGGCACCGGTTCGGGCAGGGCAACAGCGGAGGCGGTATCCGGCTTCGCTCGTCGGGGCTGAAGCCCCTCCCACAAACAGCCGGGCGCTGCTGCTGGGCGGCGCGTTGTGGGAGGGACTTCAGTCCCGACGCGATCAGCCGTCCGCAGGCAGCGACGGCGGGGTCGCCGTCACGGCGACACCGTACACCGTGGCCGCCGCCTCCTGCAGCGCCTGCAGCACGATCCGCGCGCCCGGCGACAGCAGCCAGTCGCGGCGGGTGATCAGGCCGAAGGCGTCCATGCGGCAGGACAGCGCCACCGGCACGATCGCGACGCTGCCGTGGTCGGCGAAATGCCGGGCCACGTCCTCCGGCACCACCGCCAGCGCGTCGCCATGGCGCAGCAACTGCGGCAGCACCACCAGCGCCGAGGTCTCGATCACCCGCTTGGGCGCCTCCAGCCCGGCGTTCTGGAACATCAGTTCGAAGCGGTGGCGCAACACGCTGCCGTCCGGCGGCACGATCCACGGTGCCTCGGCCAGCACCGCCAGCGTCGGCGCCGGCGCCGCCAGCAGCGGATGGCCGGGGCGGGCGATGGCGCAGACCTTTTCCTCGGCCAGTGCCTGGTAGTGCAGGTGGCGCTTGTCGTGCCGCGCGAACAGACGCGCCACCACGATGTCCAGCTTGTTCTGCGCCAGTTGCTCCAGCAGCACGTCGCTGCCGTCCACGCGCAGGCTCACCCGCAGCAGCGGATGCTGCGCGCCGACCTGGGCCAGCGCCGACGGCAGCAGGCTCATCGCCGGCCCGGCGATCGCGCCGACGCCGACGCTGCCGGCATAGCCGGCCTTCAGCGCCTCGATCTCGGCGCCGGCCTCGCCGAGGCTGGCCAGTGCGATGCGCGCGTGGCGGATCATCGCCTCGCCGTACCAGGTCGCGCGCATGCCGCGCGGCAGGCGCTCGAACAGCGGCACCGCCAGCATGTCCTCCAGGTCCTTGAGCAGCTTGGAGGCGGCCGGCTGCGACATGTTCAAGGTCTCGGCGGCGCGGTGGATGTTGCCCTCCTCCTCGATCGCCAGCAGCAGCATCAATTGCCGGGTCTTCAGGCGGGCGCGGACGAACCAGGGCGGGGCGGCAGGCATGGCGCTCACAGCGATACGAATGTTCGTATACGTTAAGCCAAAACCGATATTTGTTGCATATAGGTCGTCCGGCCAGAATAGGTCGGGCGCATCGCGCCGCGCGTGTCCCGCGCCGCCCGCTGCGCGTCCGCATTCCGACAGGCGACCGATGCATGCGATTGATCCAGTTGCTCGATGACGCCGGCACGCCCGGCGTCGGTGTGGTGGAAGACGACGGCCGCCAGGTGCGGCTGCTGCGCGAGGTGGCGTCCACCTATGCGCTGGCCAACGCGGCGCTGGCCGCCGGCGCCAGCCTGGAGGCGCAGGCGCAGCAGCTGCGCGGCGAGCGCGTGCTCGACTACGCCGCGCTGCTGGCCGCTGGCCGGGTGCTGTCGCCGCTGACCCATCCGGACCCGGCGCATTGCCGCGTCACCGGCACCGGCCTGACCCACCTGGGCAGCGCCGCCACCCGCGATGCCATGCACCAGAACCTGCAGCAGCAGGCGGCGCAGGGCACGCTCACCGATTCGATGAAGATCTTCCAGCTCGGCGTGGACGGCGGCATCCCGCGCGACGGCCAGCCCGGCGCGCAGCCGGAATGGTTCTATAAGGGCGACGGCAGCAGCCTGGTCGCGCCGGGCGCGCCGCTGCCGTCGCCGGACTTCGCCCTGGATGGCGGCGAGGAGCCGGAACTGGTCGGGCTGTACGTTATCGGCGCCGACGGTGTGCCGTACCGGCTTGGCTTCGCGCTGGGCAACGAGTTCTCCGACCACGTCACCGAGCGCCAGAACTACCTGTACCTGGCCCATTCCAAGCTGCGTGCCTGCGCGGTCGGCCCGGAGCTGCGCTGCGGCGCGTTGCCGCGGGACCTGCGCGGCCACAGCCGCATCCGCCGCGGCGATGCGGTGATCTGGGAGAAGCCCTTCGTCACCGGCGAGGCCAACATGTGCCATTCGCTGGCCAATCTCGAATACCACCATTTCAAGTACGCCGCGCACCGCGTGCCCGGCGACGTGCACCTGCATTTCTTCGGCACCGCCACGCTGAGCTTCGCAGATGGCGTGCAGGCGCAGCCCGGCGACCGCTTCGAGATCGAACTGGCCGAGTTCGGCGCGGCGCTGGTCAATCCCTTGCAGCGCGTCGACAGCGGATTCGCCCTGGGCGGCGTGCGCGCGCTGTAGAACCGCACGGAGGTAGGCATGACCCGACGTTTCCAGAGCTACATCGACGGCCGCTGGGTGGCCGGCGACGACCTCGCCCCCGACGAGAATCCGTCCGACCTGTCGGCACCGGTCGGCGAAGCCGGCAGCCTCGACGCGGCCACGGTGCGCGAGGCGATCGCCGCGGCCAACGCGGCGCAGTCGGCGTGGGCCGCGAGCACCCCGCAGCAGCGCGCCGACGCGCTGGACGCGGTCGGCAGCGAGATCCTGGCGCGCAAGCAGGAACTGGGCGCGCTGCTGGCCTCGGAAGAGGGCAAGACCTTGCCGGAGAGCATCGGCGAGGCGGCGCGCGCCGGGCAGATCTTCAAGTTCTTCGCCGGCGAGGCGCTGCGCATTCCCGGCGAGACGCTGGCCTCCACCCGGCCCGGGGTCAACATCGAGATCACCCGCGAGCCGGTCGGCACGGTCGGCATCATCGCGCCGTGGAATTTTCCGCTGGCGATCCCGGCGTGGAAGATCGCGCCGGCGCTGGCCTACGGCAACACCGTGGTGTTCAAGCCGGCGGAGATCGTGCCCGGCTGTGCCTGGGCGCTGGCCGAGATCCTCAGCCGCGCCGGCCTGCCCAACGGCGCGTTCAACCTGGTGCTCGGCAGCGGCAGCACGGTCGGCCAGGCGCTGGTCGGCGAGCGCGGCATCGATGCGCTGAGCTTCACCGGCTCGGTGCCGACCGGCAACCGTCTGCTCAAGCAGGCCGCCGAGCGCGGGCTGAAGATCCAGTTGGAGATGGGCGGCAAGAATCCGCTGGTGGTGCTGGCCGATGCCGACCTGGACCTGGCGGTGGAGATCGCGGTCAACGGCGCCTACTTCTCCACTGGACAGCGCTGCACCGCCTCGAGCCGGCTGATCGTCGAACGCGCGGTGCACGACGACTTCGTCGCGCGCGTGCGCACACGCCTGGCCGCGCTGAAGATCGGCCATGCGCTGGAGCCGGGCGTGGACATCGGCCCGGTCGCCAGCGCCAGCCAGTTCGAACAGGACCGCGACTACCTGCGCATCGCCCGCGAGGAAGGCGCCGAGCTGCTCTACGGCGGCGAGGCGCTGGAGTGCGCGCACCGCGGCTACTACCTGCGCCCGGCGCTGGTGGCCGCGCAGCCGCAGCACCGCATCGCCCGCGAGGAGGTGTTCGGCCCGGTCGCCGCGGTGCTGGTGGCCGACGACTACGAGCACGCGCTGGCCCTGGCCAACGACACCGAGTTCGGCCTGTGCGCCGGCATCGCCACCCGCTCGCTGAAGCACGCCACGCATTTCAAGCGGTACGCGCAGGCGGGCATGGTGATGGTCAACCTGCCCACCGCAGGCGTCGACCCGCATGTCCCGTTCGGCGGACGCAAGGCCTCCAGCTACGGCCCGCGCGAGCAGGGCCGGTATGCGGTGGAGTTCTACACCACGGTCAAGACGGCTTACACATCCGCACCATGAACTGATCGAATCAGTGCACGCCGGCCTGGGAGGGTGGGCGGCGCGTCGCGGCCCCCGGGCCGCGTCCGCCGCCAGCGTGCCATCAACGAGGAGGGGCTATGCACAAGCACACGTCGGGAATGCGGGCGCTGGGAATCGCGGCACTGCTGGGGATGGCGCTGGCCGCCTGTTCCGGCGGCGGCAAGGACGCCGGCAAGGCGCACGGGCAACTCACCGTCGGTTTCAGCCAGGTCGGCGCCGAGAGCGAATGGCGCACCGCCAACACCGCCTCGATCAAGCAGGCCGTCGCCGATGCCGGCATGAAGTTGAAGTTCTCCGATGCGCAGCAGAAGCAGGAGAACCAGATCAAGGCGCTGCGCTCGTTCATTGCCCAGCGCGTGGACGTGATCGCGTTTTCGCCGGTGGTGGAGTCGGGCTGGGAGACGGTGCTGCGCGAGGCCAAAGCCGCGAAGATCCCGGTGGTGCTGACCGACCGCGCGGTGAAGGTATCCGACGACAGCCTGTACGTGACCCTGATCGGCTCGGATTTCGTCGAGGAAGGGCGCAAGGCGGCGCGCTGGCTGGTCGAGCGCTCGCCGCTGAAGGACGGCGACAAACCGGTGCGCATCGTCGAACTGCAGGGCACCGTCGGCTCGGCGCCGGCGATCGATCGCACGAAGGGCTTCAAGGAGATCCTGGCGGCGCATCCGCGCTTCCAGATCGTGCGCTCGCAAAGCGGCGATTTCACCCGCGCCAAGGGCAAGGAAGTGATGGAGGCGTTCCTGAAGTCGGAGGGACGCAACATCGACGTGCTCTACGCGCATAACGACGACATGGCGATCGGCGCGATCCAGGCGATCGAGGAAGCCGGCCTGAAGCCGGGCAAGGACATCCTGGTGATCTCGGTGGACGGGGTGAAGGGCGCGTTCGAGGCGATGCAGGCCGGCAAGCTCAACGTCACCGTCGAATGCAATCCGCTGCTGGGGCCGCAACTGGTGCAGGCCATCCGCGACCTCAAGGCCGGCAAGCCGCTGCCCAAGCGCATCGTGGTGGAGGAGTCGCTGTACACCCAGGACCAGGCCGCGGCCGAACTGCCCAAGCGCAAGTACTGAGGCCGCGCGCATGCATCCGCTGGTGCTGGAGGCGCAGGGACTGAGCAAGGCCTACGCTGGCGTGGCCGCGCTGGAGGACGTGGCGCTGCGCCTGCGCGGCGGCGAGATCCACGCGTTGATGGGCCAGAACGGCGCCGGCAAGTCGACCCTGATCAAGCTGCTCACCGGCGTGACCGCCGCCGACGCCGGGCGCATCGCGCTGGACGGCGCGGTGGTGGCGCCGGCGTCGCCGCAGCAGGCGCAACGGCTCGGCATCAGCACCGTGTACCAGGAAGTGAACCTGTGCCCGAACCTGTCGGTGGCCGAGAACCTGTTCGCCGGCCGCTACCCGCTGCGCGGCTGGCTGCGGCGCATCGACTGGCGCCGGGTCGAGCGCGAGGCCGAGGCCGGCCTGCAGCGTTTGGGCATCGCCATCGACGTGCGGCGCGCGCTGGGCAGCTATCCGGTGGCGGTGCAGCAGATGGTGGCCATCGCCCGCGCGGTCGGCGTGTCGGCGCGGGTGCTGATCCTCGACGAACCCACGTCCAGCCTCGACGAAGGCGAGGTGGCCGAACTGTTCCGGGTGATGCGCGCGCTGCGCGATGGCGGCATGGCGATCCTGTTCGTCACCCACTTCCTGGACCAGGTGTACGCGGTGGCCGACCGCATCAGCGTGCTGCGCAACGGCCGCCTGGTGGGCGAATACACGCCAGATGCGCTGCCCGCGCCGCAGCTGGTCGCGGCGATGGTCGGGCGCGCGCTCGACCCGGCCAGCGCCGCGGCCGCCGCGGTGCGCGCGGCCGCGCCCGAGGACACGGCGCCGCTGCTGCAGGCGCAGGGCCTGGGCCGGCGCGGCCAGTTGCAGCCGGTCGACCTGCAACTGCGTCAAGGCCAGGTGCTGGGCCTGGCTGGCCTGCTCGGCGCCGGCCGCACCGAACTGGCGCGGCTGCTGTTCGGACTGGACCGTGCCGATCGCGGCCGCGTGGCGATCGACGGCCGCGACGTGGCGCTGCGCGGCCCGCCCGACGCGATCGCCCACGGCCTGGCGCTGTGCCCGGAAGAACGCAAGACCGAGGGCATCGTCGCCGAACTGTCGGTGCGCGAGAACATCGTGCTGGCGCTGCAGGCGCGCATGGGCCTGCGCCGGTTCCTGGCGCCGGCCGAGCAACTGCGCATCGCGCAGGGCTACGTGGACGTGCTGGGCATCAAGACCGCCAGCCTGGAGACGCCGGTGGGGCTGCTGTCCGGCGGCAACCAGCAGAAGGTGGTGCTGGCGCGCTGGCTGGCGACGCGGCCGCGGCTGCTGATCCTGGACGAACCCACCCGCGGCATCGACATCGCCGCCAAGCAGGAGATCATGACCCGGATCCTGGCCCTGGCCCGCGAGGGCATGGCGGTGCTGTTCATCTCCGCCGAGGTCGCCGAGATCGCGCGTATCGCCGACCGCATCGCGGTGCTGCGCGAACGCCGCCTGGTCGGCGAACTGCCCGGCGGCTGCGGCGAGCGCGCGATCTTCGAGCTGATCGCCGGGAGCGCGGCATGAGCGCCACCGCCACGCCCGACACCACCGCATCGCACTGGTCGGCGCGGCTGCGCGCGCATCCGTTGTTCTGGCCTCTGGCGACGCTGGCGGTGCTGCTGCTCGGCAACGGCCTGTTCGACCCGGGCTTCCTGAGCCTGCAATGGCGCGACGGCCACCTGTACGGCAGCCTGGTGGACATCGGCAACCGTGCCGCACCGCTGGCGCTGGTGGCGATGGGCATGACCCTGGTGATCGCGGTGCGCGGCCTGGACATCTCGGTCGGCGCGGTGGTGGCGATCGCCGCGACGGTGGCGGCATGGATGATCGGCGGCGGCGAGCACAGCCGCTTCCCGCTGTGGGCGGTGCTGCTGGCACCGCTGCTGGTGGCGGCGCTGTGCGGGCTGTGGAACGGGCTGCTGGTGGTCAAGGTCGGCATGCAGCCGATCATCGCCACGCTGATCCTGATGGTGGCCGGGCGCGGCATCGCGCAGCTGATCGGCGACGGGCAGATCCTCACCATCTACTATCCACCTTATTTCTATCTCGGCAACGGCTTCCTGCTCGGCCTGCCGTTCGCCTTGTTCGTGGTCGCGGCGGTGTTCGCGGCCTTGCAACTGCTGCTG
The DNA here is from genome assembly GCF_009192905.1 of Xanthomonas sp. LMG 12459. NCBI lineage: Bacteria > Pseudomonadati > Pseudomonadota > Gammaproteobacteria > Lysobacterales > Lysobacteraceae > Xanthomonas > Xanthomonas sp. LMG 12459. Next base: position 58,229 of record NZ_NSGT01000002.1, on the reverse strand, counting down.
GGGCGCACCGCGCTGGGCCTGTTCGTGCGCGCCATCGGCCACAACCCGCGCGCGGCGCGGGTGGCGGGCGTGCGCGCGCGGCTGATCGCGGTGCTGCTGTACGTGTTCTGCGCGTTCAGCGCCGGCCTGGCCGGGGTGCTGATCAGCTCCAACGTCAAGAGCGCCGACGCCAACAACGCCGGGCAATTGATGGAACTGGACGCGATCCTCGCGGTCACGCTCGGCGGCACGCTGCTCGATGGTGGCCGCTTCAGCCTGGCCGGCAGCGTGATCGGCGCGCTGATCATCCAGACCCTGACCGCGACCATCTACGCCTTCGGCGTGCCGGCGCAGGTCACCATGCTGATCAAGGCGCTGCTGGTGTTCGCGGTGATGCTGCTGCAATCGCCGACCTTCCGCGCCCACCTGCGCGGCTGGATCCGGCGGCCGCCGCCGCAGGTGCGGCCATGAGCGCGGCGGCTCCACGCCCGGTTGGGTCCGGCCTGCGCAAGGCGGCGGGCGTGCTGCAGGGCGCGCGCCTGCCGCTGGCGATCACCGTGGCGCTGTTCGTGGCCATGCTCGCGGCCGGCGGCGTGCTCTACGACGGCTTCCTGGCGCCGCAGGTGCTGGCCAATCTGCTGATCGACAACGCCTTCCTGTGCATTGCCGCGGTGGGCATGAGCCTGGTGATCCTCAGTGGCGGCATCGACCTGTCGGTGGGCGCGGTGCTGGCGTTCACCACCGTGCTGTCGGCATCGCTGGTCGAGCGCCATGGTTGGTCGCCGCTGGCGGCGATCCCGCTGGTGCTGCTGCTCGGCAGCGTGTTCGGCGCCGGCATGGGCCTGCTGATCCAGCGCTACCGTCTGCAGCCGTTCGTGGTCACCCTGGCCGGCATGTTCCTGGCGCGCGGCGCCAGCACCCTGATCAGCGTCGATTCGATCCCGATCACCGACCCGCTGTATACCGCGATCGCGCAGGCGCGGTTGCCGCTGGGCGGCGACGCGTCGCTGTCGATCGGTGCGTTGATCGCGCTGGCGATGGTGGCGCTGGGCATGTGGCTGACCCAGTGCACCCGCTTCGGCCGCTGCGTGTACGCGCTCGGCGGCAGCGAGGCCTCGGCGCGGCTGATGGGCCTGCCGGTGGAGGCGACCCAGGTGCGCGTCTACGCCTTCAGCGGCTTCTGCTCGGCCCTGGCCGGGGTGGTGTGCACGTTCTACATGCTGTCCGGTTACAGCCTGCATGCGCAGGGCCTGGAACTGGACGCCATCGCCGCGGTGGTGATCGGCGGCACGCTGCTGGCCGGCGGCAGCGGCTATGTGATCGGCACCCTGTTCGGCGTGCTGATCCTGGGCGCGATCCAGACCCTGATCGTGTTCGACGGCACGCTCAGTTCGTGGTGGACGCGCATCGTGATCGGCGGCCTGTTGCTGCTGTTCTGCCTGTTGCAGCGACTGCTGACCCGGCGCCTGCCGCAGGGTGCGGCGAGCGAGTGAGCGGCACGGCGGCGTAGAATCCGGCAACCGCAACCGGAGCGCCGACATGCTGACCATCTGGGGCCGCCACAATTCGAGCAACGTGCGCAAGGTGCTGTGGTGCGCGGAGGAGATCGGCCTGGCCTACACCTCCATCGAGGTCGGCGGCGCGTTCGGCGGCAACGATCAGCCGGCCTATCGCGCGCTCAATCCCAATGGCCTGGTGCCGGCGATCGAGGACGATGGCCTGGCGCTGTGGGAATCCAATGCCATCGTCCGCTACCTGGCCGCGCGCTACGCCCCGGGCACGCTGTACCCGCAGGACCCGGTGCTGCGCGCGCACGGCGACAAGTGGATGGACTGGACCACCTCGCGCTTCGCCGGCGCCTTCCGCGATCTGTTCTGGGGCGTGTTGCGCACCGCGCCGGAACAGCGCGATGCAGCCAGGATCGCCGCCGCGCTGGCGCAATCGGCCGAGCTGTTGCACACCGCCGACGCCGCACTGTCACAACAGCCCTGGCTGTCGGGCGAGCACTTCGCCATGGGCGACATCCCGCTGGGCAGCTTCGCCTATGCCTGGTTCGAGATGCCGATCGAACGCCCGGTACTGCCGCACCTGCACGCCTGGTACCAACGTCTGCAGCAGCGCCCGGCCTATCGCAAGGGCGTGATGACGGCGCTGACCTGAGTGCGGCGTTTCCGGCGGGGGACGGTGCCGTCGCGGCGGTGGCCATGCCCGTCAACCGCTCGCTCCCACCTGACGGCAAGGAGCCGCTACCCGTGATCGAACCTCCCAAGATCGTGCTCTGCATTCCCGGCCCATGGCCGGATCGCGCGGACCTGCTCGCGCGCATCGTCCAGGATAGCGGCGGCTACCTGTTCGCCGGGCACGTGCTGATGCACATGGACAGCGGCCAGGCCTGCGAACTGCAGTACGAACCGCACGATGCGCGCATGGCCGACGCGTTCGCCGCCGCCGGCCCGCACTGGCGCGGCTCGGCCGACATGGCGCGTATCGGGACGCATGCGTCCGTCGTCTACCTGATCGGTGCCGGCGGCTCGCGGGTGCGTGCGGAGACGATGATGCGCGCGGCTGCGGCGTTGCTGGACGCCGGCGGCCTGGGGGTGAAGGTGGAAAGCAGCGGCGTCGCCCACAGCCCCGCCGACTGGCGGCAACTGTGCGCGGACCTGTCGCTAGGCAGCGCCCACCGCGCCTATGTGTTGAACATCACCGGCGAGCAGGTCCACTCCTGCGGCATGCACCAGTTCGGCATGAAGGACGCGATCGTCGCGGCGCAGGCGGCGTCCGACCCGGTCGCCCTGCTGCACACCTTCACTTGCTACCTGTTCAATGAAGCGCCCGACGTGCGCGCCGGCCACACCTTCTCGGTCGCGGCGGACGCGCCGCGCTACCGGATCCAGGCCGAAGCCAGCAGCCAGTTCCAGCCCGGCGACCTGTTCGCCAATCCCTATGGACTGTGGCGGCTGACGCCGCTCTGACCGCGGATTTCTCCGCGCATCCGGGTACGCGGATCGGGGCTGCCGTCGTCGAACGTCTGCGTGGCGTCAGCGGCGTCCGCCCGCCATTGCCGGCAGCGCGTCGCCGCCCGCGCGGCGCATCACCCAGTTGAACAGCGGGGTGGCCATCAGCGTGGAGGTGATGGCCATCAGCACCAGGATCGAGAACAGGCCCTGTTCGATCACCCCGGCCTGCAGGCCGATGTTGATGATGATCAGTTCCATCAGGCCGCGCGCGTTCATCAGTGCGCCGATCGCCATCGCATTGCGGTTGGTCTCGCCGCTGATCCGTGCCGCCGCCCAGCAGGCGATGCCCTTGCCCAGGAACGAAGCCAGCAGCACCGCGCCGGCGGCCAGCAGGATCTGCGGGTCCAGCAGCACGCTCAGCTCGGTCTTGAGCCCGGAGAAGGTGAAGAACATCGGCAGCAGGAACACCACCACGAACGGCTGCAATTGCTCGCGCAGTTTTTCGGTCAGAGCGCCCTTGGGCAGGCAGGCGCCGAGCAGGAAACCGCCGAACACCGCGTGGATGCCGATCGCGTCCATCGCCCAGGCGCTGACGCAGAACAGCATCAGCACCACCACCAGCACCCCGGCGCTCAGCGGTTGCTCGGGGCGCACGTGGTCGGCCAGGCGGCGCAGCCAGTGGCGGCCGACCAGCAGCATGAACAGCGCGTAGCCCATGCCGCCGCCGATCGCCAGATAGGCGCTGCCCCAGCTGCCGCCGAAGCTGGCCAGCACCAGCGCGAGGATGCACCAGGCCGCGGCGTCGTCGACCGCGCCGGCGGTCAACGCCAGCGTGCCCAGCGGGCTGCCGGTGAGGCCGCGCTCGTGGATGATCCGCGCCAGCATCGGGAACGCGGTGATGGCGATGGCCGCGCCCAGGAACAGCGACGCCTCCAGCAGCTTGGCCTTGGCCGAAAACAGCCCGGTCACGTGCAGCAGCCATGGCGCCAGCACGAAGGCGAGCACGAACGGCACGGCGATGCCGGCCAGCGACACGCCCATCGCGCTGCGGTAGCGCGTGCGGAAGTGCTCGCCGCGGAAATCGGTGCCGACCAGGAACATGTACAGGCCCACGCCGAACTGCGCGGCCACGTACAGCATGTCCAGGGTCGGCTTGGGAAACAGCGCCTGCTGCAGGTCCGGCAGCAGCGCGCCGAACAGCGACGGCCCCAGCGCCACGCCGGCGATCATCTCGCCGACCACCTGCGGCTGGCCCAGGCGCCTGGCCAGCAGGCCGACCAGCCGGCATACCAGCAGGATCACCGCCGCCTGCAGGAAGAAATACACCGACATCTGCGGGGTGGTCATGGGCGGCCGTCCTGGAAGTGTCGGCGGATGATAGGAGGCCGTGGCGATGAAATCCATGCGGCCGCGCCGCACATGGTGGGGCGGGGCGCGTTTGCGGTATCGTGCCTGGCGCGCGCATGGCGCAGGCCGTACACGCATGCGGACCGACACCGCAGGACGCACCGGGGAGCGAAGCGATGAGCAAGGGATGGACGCGGCGGCAATGCCTGGGCGCCGCTGTCGCGGGCGCAGTGGCCGGCGTGCTGCCCGGGGTCGCCATCGCGGGCGCCGCCGCTGCCCGTGCGCACGATGCCGACGCGCTGTACCGGCGTGCGTTGGTGCTCGACGCCAACGCCCTGGCCTCGATCGGGCAGGTATTCGATGGCCCGGATGCACCGCAGCTGTTGCAGCAATTGCGCGACTCCGGCGTGTCGGCGCTGAAGACCACGCTGGGCGGTGCGGCCGGCGACTTCGAGACCGCCGTGCAGGACATCGCCGCCGCGCAGGCGCTGGTCGAGCGCTATCCCCAGCATTTCCTCAAGGTGCTGCAGCCGGCCGACCTGCGCCGCGCCAAGCGCGAGGGGCGCGTCGCGCTGATCTTCTCCTTCGAATCGGCAGCGATGCTGGAGGACAAGCCCGCGCGCATCGACCTGTTCCGCCAGCTCGGGGTGCGGGTCATGCAACTGACCTACAACCGCACCACGCCGTTCGGCGTGGGCTGCCTGGACGGCGACACGGGCGGCGTCACCGCGCTCGGCCGCGACGCCATCGCGCGCATGAACCGTCTCGGCGTGGCATTGGATCTCAGCCATTGCAACCTGCAGACCACCCGCGACGGCATCGCCCTGTCGGAGCGCCCGCCGGTCATCACCCATGCCGGCTGCGCCGCGGTGTTCGTGCATCCGCGCAACAAGCAGGACGCCGAACTGCGCGCGCTGGCCGACAAGGGCGGAGTGATGGGCGTGTACATGCTGCCGTTCCTGACCGAGGACAGCCGCCAGCCGCAGCTGGCCGACTACATGCGTCATCTGCAGCACGCCCTGGACGTGTGTGGCGAGGACCATGTCGGCATCGGCACCGACTCGCTGTTCTTCCCGATCACCGAGCAGGACCGGCGCGCCTTCGAGGAAGACCTGGTGCAGCGCCGTCGCGACGGCATCGGCGCCCCGGGCGAGAACCGTCTGCCCTATCTGCCCGACGCCAACACCCCGCGCAAGCTCGAACGCGTCGCCGACGCGCTGCTGCGCCACGGCTACAGTGCCCGGGTCGCCGAGAAGGTGCTGGGAGCGAATTTCGAACGGGTGTTCGGCGAGATCTGGAGTGTGTGACGCTGTGCTGTGCGCAAAGGACCTGCGTGACGCCCCGGTAGGTGGTGCGTTGCACGCGGCGTCGTTCACCGTTCCAGCGGCACCGCGCCGCCCGCATTGACCCGGCCCTCGCACAGGTTCAGACTTGCGGCCACATTTCCACCCGAACGTCCACGCCGCCATGGCCCACGCACCGCTGCTGATATTGCCCAACGCCCTGCGCGTCAGCGCAGGCCGGGTGCGCCTGCCTGAAGGAGTGGTCGATGCCGTGCGCTAACGCCGGCCATCGCCGATCCGCCGCAGACAAGCACCCGATGGGTGCTTTTTTATTGCCTGTTTTTCGCTGTTCCACCGTTCCGACACGCCAAGGAGAACGTGCCATGCACTACGCCGCCGAACCCGAAACCTAGCCGCATGCCCGCCTCGCCAACCGGGGCATGCGGCGTCCCCCGTGTTGGCAATGCGGAGTCTTTCTCATGAACACGAACACCCTTTCCCGCTGGCGCAATCTCGGCATCATCGCCCACATCGACGCCGGCAAGACCACCCTCACCGAACGCCTGTTGTGGGCCGCCGGTGCGATCCATCGTCTGGGCGAAGTCCACGACGGTGCCGCCACCACCGATTTCTCGGACATCGAACGTGCGCGCGGCATCAGCATCGGTGCGGCCGCGGTGCAGGTGCAGTGGGCGCCGGACGGGCGGCCGGCGCATCGCCTGACCCTGATCGACACCCCTGGGCACATCGATTTCGCGATCGAGGTGGAACGCTCGCTGCGCGTACTCGACGGCGCGGTCGCGGTGTTTTCCGCGGTCGACGGCGTGCAGCCGCAGTCGGAGACCGTGTGGCGGCAAGCGCGCCGCCACGGCGTGCCGATGCTCGCGTTCGTCAACAAGATGGACCGTGCCGGTGCCTCGTTCGACGGCGTGCTGGTGCAGTTGCGCAGCAAGCTCGACGCGACGGTGTGGGCGGTCGGCGTACCGGTGCCGGGCGACTCCGGCTTCGATGGCTGGAGCGACTTGGTCGGCGGCCGCCTGCTGAGCTGGGACGACGCGGGGCACTTGCACGCGCGCGCCTGGCAGGCCGAGGAGGCGGCCGCGTTCGCGGACGCACGCGAGCAGTTGATCGCCGCGGTGGCCGAGCACGACGAGGCGCTGGCGCAGGCCTATCTCGAGGAACGCGCGATCGACGCCGAGCTGCTGCGCGCCGCCTTGCGACGGGCCACCTTGGCCGGCGCCGGCGTGCCGGTGCTGGCCGGCTCGGCGTTCAAGCGCAAGGGCATCGAGCCGTTGTTGGACGCGATCGTCGACTGGCTGCCGTCGCCGCTGGACCGCCCGCCGGTCGCCGCCCGGGCCGACACGGACACCGATGCCGGCGCCGAGGACGGACCCGACACCTTGCTGGCGCCGGATCCGTCCGGTCCGCTGGCGGCGCTGGTGTTCAAGTTCGCGCATACCGCGCAGGGGCCGCAGGCCTTCGTGCGCGTGTATTCGGGCACCTTGCGCGTCGGCGACACGGTGTGGACGTCGCATGCGCGGCGTCCGCGCCGGGTCGGGCGGCTGGCGGTGGTGCAGGCGCAGCGCACCCACGACGTGGCGCAGGCGCAGGCCGGCGAGATCGTCGCCGTGCTCGGCTGGAAGGACGCGGTCAGCGGCGAGACGCTCAGCGGCGTGCAGGCGCGGTGGGTGCTGGAACGCATCCGCACACAGCCGCCGGTGCTGGCGTGGCGGCTCGGCGCGGCCAACGCGACCGAGCTGGTGCGGCTGGGCCAGGGCCTGGCGCGGTTGGCGCAGGAGGATCCGTCCTTCCGCGTCGACAGCGATCCGGAGACCGGCGAAGCGGTGATCTGGGGCATGGGCGAGCTGCACCTGGAGGTGATGGTGGAGCGCTTGCGCAGCGAGTGGCACGTGGACGTGCGCACCGGCGCGCCGCGCGTGGCCTACCAGGAAACGCCGCGTGCGGCCGCGCTGGGCGTGGCGGCGCGGCTGTCCAAGCAGAACGGCGGCCAGGGCCAGTTCGCGCAGGTGGTGCTGGATGTGCTGCCGCGTGCGGACGGCGCAGTGACCTTCGTCGACCGTAGCCGTGGCGGGGTGGTGCCGAAAGCCTTCGTCGCCGCCACCGAGAAGGGTGCGCGTGCGGCGCTGGCGCAAGGCCCGCTCGGCCATCCGGTGGTCGGCGTGGAGGTGGTGCTGGTCGATGGCCAGGCGCATGCGGTGGATTCGTCGGACCTGGCGTTCCAGCGCGCGGCGTCCGACGCGGTGAAGGCGGCACTGGCGCAGGCCGGCACGCTGCTGCTGGAGCCGGTGATGGCGGTGGCGATCGATGCGCCTGCGCACAGCGTCGGCGACGTGCTCGGCGATCTGCAGCGGCGCGAGGGACGCGTCGTGGCGATCGAAGAGCGCGGCTCCCGTGCCGAGGTGGTCGCGCAGGCGCCGCTGGCGCAACTGCAGGCCTATGCCACGGCGTTGCGTTCGCTGACCCAGGGACGGGCATCGGCGAGCATGACCTTCGACGGCTATGCGCCGGTCAACGCCGCGTGAGCCGCGTTGCCATCTGGCAATGCGGCAGGAGAACGAGGAGCCGGTTCGCCGGCTCCTCTTTTTTTTGTCCGCGCTTGCGTTGGCGCCGCGATCCGGGCTTCATAGCCGGCCCCGATCGCCGGAGCCACCCATGCATCGCCGTCTTGTCCTCCTGACCCTGCTTGCTCTGTCGCCGACGCTCGCCGCCGCGCAGCCGCCGGCATGCGCGACGCCGCTGCAGATGGCCGAGCGCCTGTACAAGGCGCGCGATTTCTACTGGCAGCCGCAAAACCTGGACGGCTTGCTGACCCCATCCTTTGCGCACGCGCTGCAGGCCGACCAGCGCTGCGCGGCGCGCGAGGGCGTGTGCCGGCTGGACTTCGACCCGTGGACCAGCGCGCAGGACGGCGACATTCAGGGCGCGCCGACCTTCACCCTGGTCTCGGGCGGTTCGCAGGCCACCGTGGTGGAGGTGCGCATGGACTACCGCTTGGCGCTCGGCGGTCGTGCCGCGCGGGCGCAGTCGGTCAAGATCGAACTGCAGCGCCGCGGCAACGGCTGTTGGGCGGTCAGCGATCTGATCGCGCCGGATGGACAATCGCTGTTCGCGCTGCTGACCGACGCGCAGGACTAGGCGCGTGGTGCGGCACGCCGCATAGGAATTCAGATCCCTTTTTGGAATTGGCGAGGAGTGGCTGCGCTGCGCGGGCCGACCCTCACCCCAACCCCTCTCCCGGGGGGAGAGGGGCTAGGAGCGCGGCAATGGCCTGGGGCTACTGCAGCTTCAGCATCACGATCGCCTTGGCCGGCAGCGCCACCTGCAGCGTGTCGCCCTGCACGCGCGCGCCGGCGAAGGCGGCCGGGCGCACCGCCTGCGGCTGGGCGAAGGTGTTGAGCGCATCGATGGTCGGGGCGGTCAGGATCTGACCGTCGACGCCGCGCGTCTGCACGCCGTCGACCTGCACCGTAACGTCGGCGCTGCGGTTCGGGTCCAGATTGGTCAGCGCCACGTACACGTGCCCGTCCTTCGCCCGCACCGCCGAGCCGTGCACCGCCGGCACCGTATAGCCGGCATGCCGGTAGTCGGGCGTGCTGATCTGCAGCGGCAGCGCGGTCGCGTCCTGGTACGGCTTGTACAGCATGAAGACGTGGTAGGTCGGCGTCAGCAGCATCCTGTCGCCGTCGGTGAGGATCATCGCCTGCAACACGTTGACCATCTGCGCGATGTTGGCCATGCGCACGCGGTCGGCATGCTGGACGAAGATGTCCAGGTTGAGCGACGCCACCAGCGCATCGCGCAAGGTGTTCTGCTGGTGCAGGAAACCCGGGTTCACGTCGGGCAGGCCCTTGTACCAGGTGCCCCATTCGTCGACCACCAGCGCGACCTTCCTGTCCGGGTCGTACTTGTCCATGATCGCGCTGTGCTTGCTGATCAACTCGTCCATCCGCAGCGTGCGCGACAGCGTTTCGATCCACGCCGCCTCGTCGAAGCTGGTGGAGGAGGCGCGCGGCGGCCAGCCGCCGGGCACGGTGTAGTAGTGCAGGCTCAGGCCGTCCATGAACTTGCCGGCCTCGCGCATCATCACCTCGGTCCAGTGGTAGTCGTCTTCGTTCGGGCCGGGCGCGATCTTGAGGATCTTCTGGTCGGCCGGCGCCTTGACGAAGGTCTGGTAGCGGCGGAACACGTCGGCGGCGTACTCGGCGCGCATGTTGCCGCCGCAGCCCCACAGCTCGTTGCCGACGCCGAAGAACGGCACCTTCCACGGCGCCTGGCGGCCGTTGCGGCGGCGCTGTTCGGCCAGGGTCGAGCGCGTGGGCGCGGTCATGTATTCCACCCACTGCGCCATCTCGTCCGGCGCCGCGTCGCCGACGTTGCCGGCCACGTACGCCTGCGTGCCGAGCAGTTCGGTGAGGTCCATGAACTCGTGGGTGCCGAAGCTGTTGGGTTCCTCCACGCCGCCCCAGTGGGTGTTGACGCTGGTCGGGCGCTGGTTGCGCGGACCGATGCCGTCGCGCCAGTGGTATTCGTCGGCGAAGCAGCCGCCGGGCCAGCGGATGTCCGGCACGTCCAGCGCCTTCAGCGCGGCGACCACGTCGTTGCGGTAGCCGCGGGTGTTGGGGATCTTCGAGTCCGGGCCGACCCAGACGCCGCCGTAGATGCCGTTGCCCAGATGCTCGGCGAACTGTCCGAACAGGTGGCGCGACACCGCGGCGCCAGGGCGGTCGGCACGCAACGTGCCGCGCACCTCGACGTCGGCGGCCTGCGCCAGTGTGGCGGCCAGTGCCAGGCCGAGCGTCGCGGCGATCAGCGGCAGCCGCCGCCAGTGTGCCGCACGCTGCTGCAGGAAACGGGGCGAACGCATCGGGAGCTCCTTGTCGGGTAGGGCGGCGCCGTCGCCAGCGTCGCGTGGGAGTGACGGCCGGCGCGCGGCCTTGGCCATGAAGCCCAGGCGCTGCCGTATTCGGGGCGCACACCCCCCGGCACGATCGCTTCCGTGCCTGTCCCCGGTGTGCCCCGATCCCGAGCATAGAAGACACGTGGAGGGCGAACCAATGCCCAAATGCGAGGCCGCCATATCGGAATTGCAATGCGCGGCACGGCGCCGCACGCGGTGTGTTCCCAGAACGTGCGCGGTATCGCACAGCGCGCTGTCGGCGCTCGCGCGGCGATGGCCGTGTCGCGCCATCGCTGGTTATGCTGCGGACCCCGCGCATGCGCACCGACTTCCAAGGCTCCTGCATGTCCTCGCTCTTCGGTCATCTTCCCGACGGTACCGCCATCCAGCGCATGGTCCTGGACAGCGGCGACGGCCTGCGTGCCGAAGTGCTGACCTATGGCGGCCTGCTGCGCAGCCTGCGCCTGCACGGCGCGCATGGCGAGACCGAGCTGGTGCTGGGGCTGCCGACGCTGCAGGACTACCTGCAGGACCCGTCCTACCTGGGCGTGCTGGTCGGGCGCTTCGGCAACCGCATCGCCGGGTCGGCCTTCACCGTCGATGGCCGGCACTACGCGGTCACCGCCAACGAGGGCGCCAACCATCTGCACGGCGGCGCGCTGGGCTTCGGCCGCCGGGTGTGGACGGTGTCGGCGCAGACCGAGCGCATGCTGCAGTTGCGCTACGACTCGCCGGCCGGCGAGGAGGGCTATCCGGGCAACCTGTCGGTGGAGGCGACCTACCGCGTCGAAGACCGTTGCCTGAGCGTCGAGTTCGTCGCGCAGACCGATGCGCCGACCCCGCTCAATCTCACCCATCATCCCTATTTCAACCTGGCCGGCGATGCCGCGGTGCCCGCCGCGGCACAGTGGCTGCGGGTGCCGGCCGACCGTTACCTGCCGGTGCGCGACGCGGCGCTGCTGCCGCGCGGCGAGATCGCCACGGTGGCCGCTACGCCGTTCGATTTCCGCCAGGCGCGTGCCATCGCCGACAAGGACATCGCCGCCGATCCGCAGCTCTCGCTCAGCGCCGGCTACGACCACTGCCTGGTGCTGGCCGACGGCCACGACTGCACCGCGCTGCTGTATTCGCCGCACAGCGGCGTGGCCATGCGCATCGCCAGCCCGATGCCGGCCGTGCAGCTGTACGAAGGCCAGGGCCTGGACCGGCAGCATCCGGCGCTGGGCCGCGGCATCTGCCTGGAGCCGCAGGGCTATCCGGACGCGCCGAACCAGCCGGGCTTTCCCGATTGCATCCTGCGTCCCGGTCAGGTCTATCGGCACCGCATCGACTATCGCTTCGCCGAGGTCGGCCGCGGCGCCGACTGGGCGGCGGTGGAGGCGGCGCTGGCGGAGCAGGGCGGCGGTTGAGGCGTGGGACGTCGCAGGCGTGTCTGAAGCCGCGACCGGGCCTTTCCCGGTGTCAGCCGTCGCGGCTGAAGCCGCTTCTACGGGAAGACCGGGCCGCTACTGCGCGTGCCCCAGCACCAGTTCGATCACGAACTTGCTGCCGAAGAACGACAGCAGCAGGAGCACCATTGCCGCCAGGGTCCAGTGCACCGCCTTGACCCCGCGCCAGCCGTAGCGCCAGCGACCGAACAGCAGCGCGCCGAACACGAGCCACGACAGCACGCTGAGCACGGTCTTGTGCACCAGCCGCTGCGCCAGGAAATCCTGCACGAACAGCACCCCGGTCAGCAGGGTCAGGGTCAGCAGGATGAAGCCGACCACGATGGTGCGGAACAGCAGCGTCTCCAGCGCGGTCAGCGGCGGCAGCGCGCGCAGCCATGGATGGAAGTCGCGGCGTCGCAGCGCGCGTTCCTGCAGCCACAGCATCACCGCCAGCAGCGCGGCGATGCCCAGCGTGGCGTAGGCCAGCAGCGCCAGCCAGGCGTGCAACTGCAGCCGCCAGTCCAGCACCGGCGCCGGCTCGTGGCCGTAGCCGTGGTAGGCCAGCAGCAGCGCCGCCGACAGCGGGAACACCACCACGCCCAGCGCGGCCATGCGCCCGCTGGCGCCGACCAGGGCGGTCATCAGCGCCATGCCCAGGCTGACCAGCGACAGCGCGGCGAAGAAGTGCATGTCCGGGCCGCCGGCGGTGTGCAGGGCCACCTGCACGTGATAGCCCGCGTGCAGCGCCACCGCCGGCAGCGCCGGCCACAGCCAGGCGCGGCTGCGGTCCACCCGGTCGCGCACCACCGCGGCGATCAGCAGGCCGGTGGCGGCCAGGTACAGCAGGGTGGCGAGGACGGTGATGAGCATCGCGCCAGTTTCGCATATCGGACCAGCCGCCGTGACGGCGCCGCCGGGGATCGCCGGCGCGCCCGGCTATAATCGACGGCCGTTTCCCGTCCGCGACCCGCCCGCATGTTCGAATCCCTCACCCAACGCCTCTCCGGCACCATGCAGCGCCTGCGCGGCCGCGGTCGCCTGACCGAGGAGAACATCCGCGAAGCCACCCGCGAAGTGCGCATCGCGCTGCTCGAGGCCGACGTCGCCCTGCCGGTGGTGCAGGCGCTGATCGAGCGCATCAAGGTCCGTGCGGTCGGCCAGGAAGTGCTCAAGAGCCTGACCCCGGGCCAGGCGCTGATCAAGGTCGTGCGCGACGAGCTGACCGCGGTGATGGGCTCGGCCGCCAGCGACCTCAACCTCAATGTGCCGGCGCCGGCGATCGTGCTGATGGCCGGCCTGCAGGGCGCGGGCAAGACCACCACGGTCGGCAAGCTGGCCAAGCACCTGAAGGAAAAGCGCAAGAAGAAGGTGATGGTGGTGTCGGCCGACGTGTACCGCCCGGCCGCGATCGAGCAGCTCAAGACCCTGGCCGAGCAGGTCGGGGTGCTGTTCTTCCCGTCCGAGGCCTCGCAGAAGCCCGTGGACATCGTCCGCGCCGCCATCGCCGACGCGCGCAAGTCCTTCGTCGACGTGCTGCTGGTGGATACCGCAGGCCGCCTGGCCATCGACGCGGCGATGATGGAGGAGATCAAGGCGCTGCACGCGGCGATCGCCCCGGTCGAGACCCTGTTCGTGGTCGACGCGATGACCGGCCAGGACGCGGCCAACACCGCCAAGGCGTTCAGCGAGGCGTTGCCGCTGACCGGCGTGGTGCTGACCAAGACCGACGGCGACGCCCGCGGCGGTGCGGCGCTGAGCGTGCGCTACATCACCGGCAAGCCGATCAAGTTCATCGGCGTCGGCGAGAAGCCGGACGGCCTGGACGTGTTCCACCCCGATCGCCTGGCCAGCCGCATCCTCGACATGGGCGACGTGCTGTCGCTGGTCGAGCAGGTCGAGCACCAGGTGGACAAGGACAAGGCGCAGAAGCTGGCCGAGAAGGTCGCCAAGGGCAAGAAGTTCGACCTCAACGACATGCGCGACCAGCTCGAGCAGATGCAGAACATGGGCGGCCTGTCCGGGCTGATGGACAAGCTGCCGGGCATGGGCCAGATCCCCGAGCATCTGAAGCAGCAGGTCGCCGGTAACAAGGACGTGCCGCGGATGATCGCCATCATCGGCTCGATGACCAAGAAGGAGCGGCGCAACCCGGGGCTGCTCAACGGCTCGCGCCGCGCGCGCATCGCCCGCGGCTCCGGTACCCAGCCGGCCGACGTCAACAAGCTGATGAAGCAGTATCAGCAGATGGAAAAGATGATGAGCAAGATGGCCGGCGGTGGCATGAAAGGCCTGATGCGCGGCATGAAGGGCATGCTCGGCGGCATGGGCGGCCGCGGCGGCCTGCCGTTCCGCTGAATCTGGCCGTGCACGGTTTTCCTCCTTGCTGCGGTCGCCGTCCGTTCTTTTTTGAGTTTTCGTTCATTCGCTTGGGAAGGGTATGAACCGGCAGATCAAGCACCGCACGTTCTTCTTCGAACGTTCATGCAAGGCTGGCAGCGCGCGCGTCTTTGCCGCCTTTTCCGATTCCACGCAGCGTGCGACCTGGAGCGCTCCATCCGAGAGTGCGGCCGTCATCTACGATGTGACCGATTTCCGTGAAGGCGGGCGGGATGTTTTCCGATGTGGGGACAAGGACGATCCGCAGTACACGGGCATCGCTACCTATGTTTCCATCGTGCCGAATTCTCGGATCGTATGGAGCGAAATCGTGGAGTCCGGCAGCCAGACCCTGGCGGCGCTTCTGAATACGGTGTTGCTTGAAGCGCATGTCGATGAAACCAGGGTTTGTATGACCGTTCAGGCGACCTCTTTCTGCGGCGATGAGATGTTCGAAGGAATCGAAGCCGGAAACAACGCGGCGCTCGACAACTTGGTTGCGTTCGTAGCCCGATGACTTCTCTGGGCGGATCGGCTGCAGGTGCATGCTGCGTGGCGCTGTGGCGAATCGTCGCTAAAGCGTCAGCCTCGGGCTAGGGGATCGGATTTTCGCGTTGTTTGAAGGGGGTTCCTTGCGACGATCTTCACTGCAGGTGAGCGCAGCCGTGTCCGCTGCCCCGTGGCCTGGATGCGGTGCGGCTACCATGGCCGTTCCCGGAGTCGCGGAGCACGCATGATGCAGCGCCTGGCGCGCGTGGACGCCTTTCGGCAGCGCTTCGGTCTGCGCCTGCCGATCCTGCTCAGCCCGATGGCGGGTGCCTGTCCGGTGCCGCTGTCGGCCGCGGTCGCTACGGCCGGCGGCATGGGGGCGATGGGCGCGGTGCTGTCGGCGCCGCAGGACATCGTGGCGTGGATGGATGCGTTCCGCGCCGCCGGCGGCGGGGCGGCACAGGTCAACCTGTGGGTGCCGGATCCGCCCCCCGCGCGCGATGCCGCCGCCGAGGCCGAGGTGCGCGCCTTTCTCGCGGCCTGGGGACCGCCGGTCGACGCCGCCGCCGGCGATGCGGCGCCCGCCGATTTCGATGCCCAGTTCGAGGCCCTGCTCGCGGCGCGGCCGGCAGTGGCCTCGTCGATCATGGGCCTGTTCCGGCCGGACCAGGTGCAGCGCCTGCAGCAGGCCGGGATCGCCTGGTTCGCCTGCGCCACCACCCTGGACGAGGCGCTGGCCGCGCAGGCCGCCGGTGCCGATGCGGTGGTCGCGCAGGGGGCGGAGGCCGGCGGCCATCGCGGCGCCTTCGAGGCCGGCAGCGCCGAGCGGCAGTTGACCGGGCTGTTCGCGCTGCTGCCGCGGCTGGCCGACCAACTGCAGATCCCGGTGATCGCCGCCGGTGGCATCGGCGACGGCCGTGGCATCGCCGCCGCTTTGACCCTGGGCGCGAGCGCGGTGCAGATCGGCACCGCCCTGCTGCGCAGCCCGGAGGCGGCGCTGGCACCGGCCTGGGCGGATGCGCTGGCCCAGGCCGAACCCGAGCAGACCACGTTGACCCGCGCCTTTTCCGGCCGCCTGGGCCGCGCGCTGGCCACCGACTACGTGCGCGCCGCCGCTGCCGCGGAGGCGCCGCCGCCGCGGCCGTACCCGGTGCAGCGTGGCCTGACTGCACCGATGCGCCAGGCCGCACAGCGCGCCGACCGCCTGGCGGCGATGCAGGCCTGGGCCGGGCAGTCTGCCTGGATGGCGCCGGCCGAGCCCGCCGCGACGTTGGTTGAACGCTGGTGGTCGCAGGCGCAGGCCCTGCTGTGACATCGCAGGTCTTCCACCACGGGCAGCCTGCCGGCGCCGAGCTGCTGGCCGCCGCCGCGCTGGTGAACTACGGGCACTTCAGCACCATGCAGGTGCGCAATGGCGCCGTGCGTGGGTTCGAGCTGCATCTGCAGCGGTTGCAGCAGGCCAATGCGGCGCTGTTCGGGAGTGCCTTGCCGCATGAGCGCGTGCGCGCCGAGCTACGCGCGGCGCTGGCCGCCTTCGGCACTGGCGACGCCTCGCTCCGCGTCACCGTGTTCTCGCCGGCATTCACGTTGCGCCGGGCCGATGCCGATTGCGCTGTGGAGCTGCTGGTGTCACTGGCGCCACCGGCACAGGCCGAGGCGGCGCCGCTGCGGCTGCGCAGTGGCGTATTTGCCCGGGAGACGCCCCACATCAAGCACGTCGGCACCTTCGGCGCCTTCCACCAGCGCCGCCTTGCGCTGCAGGCCGGCAGCGACGACGCGCTGTTCGTCGACGCGCAGGGGCAGGTGGCCGAAGGGCCGACCTGGAACCTGGGACTGTGGGACGGCGCCTGTCTGCACTGGCCGCAGGCACCAGCGCTGCGCGGCACCCAGGAACGGCTGCTGCAGGCCGGGCTCGCCGCGCTGGGCGTGGCGCAGGAGGTGCGGCCGCTGTCGCTCCACGAACTCGGGCCGGAGGTGGCCGCCTTCATCTGCAATGCCCGCGGCCAGCAGGCGGTGGCGGCAGTGGACGGTCGCACGCTGCGCCCGGCCGCGGATCTATTGGCCATGCTGGAGGCGGCGTTGCACACCCAGCCCTGGCAGGCGATCTGAGCACTCCGTGGACGGCCATCGTGGCATGGCTGCCGCTCCTGGCGAATCCCCAATCTCGAATCCCCAATCCCGCGGCCGCAGGCCACTGCCCAGACTTGGCAGAGCCGGGGCCGGCCGCTATAATCGTCGGTTCACCGCGCCATCCTGGCGACTGGGCAACACCGGAAACTCACCATGGTCAAGATCCGCCTTACCCGTGGCGGCGCCAAGAAGCGCCCCTTCTACCACATCATCGTCACCGACGTGCGCAGCGCGCGCGACGGCCGCAACATCGAACGCGTCGGTTACTACAACCCGGTCGCCCAGGGCGCCGAGCCGCGCGTGGTGCTGGACCTGGCCCGCGTCGACCATTGGGTGTCCAATGGCGCGCAGCTGACCGACAAGGTGCGCAACCTGTACAAGGAAGCCACCAAGAACCAGGCCGCCGCGGCCTGATTCCGCGGGCCGCGCCCAGCGCGCGGCCCTCGCGTTTGCCCCAATGAAAGACAGCCAGCGCCGCATCCTGCTCGGTCGGGTCCTCGGCGCGTTCGGCATCCGTGGCGAGGCCAAGCTCGAGTCCTGGACCGAGCCGCGCCTCGCCATGTTTCGTTATCAGCCCTGGATCGTGCGCAAGCCCGACGGCAGCGAGAGCAGCCTCAGCGGCGTGCGCGGCCGCGAGTCCGGCAAGTACCTGATCGCCACGCTGCCCGAGGTCACCGACCGCGACGCGGTCGAGGCCCTGCGCGGCACCGAGATCTACGTGGCGCGCAGCAGCCTGCCGCCGCCGCGCCCGGACGAGTACTACTGGGTGGACCTGGAAGGCCTGGACGTGCGTACCGTCGACGGCGTGGCGCTGGGGCAGGTGTCGCACCTGTTCTCCACCGGCGCCAACGATGTGCTGGTGGTGCGCGGCGACCGCGAACGGCTGGTGCCGTTCGTACAGCCGGACTACATCAAGTCGGTGGATTTCGAGGCCAACCTGGTCGTGGTCGACTGGGACCCCGAGTTCTGAGCGAAGCGGCCATGCGGCCGCTTTGGCGTTTGCCTTTCCCATTCCCCATTCCCGGCTCCCCATTCCCAGCCTCATGCGCATCGACGTCATCAGCCTGTTCCCCGAGTTCGTCGCCCAGTGCGCCGGGTTCGGCGTGGTCGGGCGGGCGCAGGAGCGCGCGCTGCTGGACCTGCACGGTTGGAACCCGCGCGACTACGCCAGCGGCGGCTACCGCAAGGTCGACGACCGGCCGTTCGGTGGCGGCCCGGGCATGGTGATGATGATCGAGCCGCTGCAGGCCTGCCTGCAGGCGGTGCGCGCGGCCGATCCGCAGCCGGCGCCGCTGATCTACCTGAGCCCGCAAGGCCGGCCGCTGACCCAGGCCAAGGCCCGCGAACTGGCCGCGCTGCCGCGGCTGCTGCTGCTGTGCGGGCGCTACGAGGGCGTGGACGAGCGTTTTGTCGCCGCCGCGGTGGACGAGGAAATCTCGATCGGCGACTACGTGCTGTCCGGCGGCGAACTGGCCGCGGCGGTGCTGGTGGACGCGGTCACCCGGCTGCAGGAGGGGGCGCTGAACGACGCCGAATCCGCGGCCCAGGACAGTTTCGAGGGCCCGGACGGCCTGCTCGACTGCCCGCACTACACCCATCCGCGCGAACACGCGCTGGGAGAGGTGCCGGCGGTGCTGCGTTCCGGCAACCACGCCGCGATCGCGCGCTGGCGGCGCATGCAGGCGCTGGGGCGGACCTGGCTGCGGCGTCCGGAACTGCTGGACGAGACGGCGCTGAGCGCGGCCGACCGGCGCCTGCTGCAGGAATTCCGCCAGGAGCGGGAGGCGGCGCAGGCCGCCGAACAGGAAAATCCATCCAAGCCCTAGCCATTGCCGCCGGGCTGGGTTAAAATGCCCGGCTTTCCGGCCAGTGCGTTCCGTGCTTGGCCCATCCGATATCGCGCAATCGCCGTGCGGCGACTGCCGGACCACCTCACCAGACACAAGCGGTGCCCACCATGAGCAAGCTCAACAAGACCATCCTGGCCGACTTCGAAGCCGCCCAGATCCAGCGCAAGCTGCCGGAGTTCAACCAGGGCGACACCGTCGTCGTCAACGTCAAGGTGAAGGAAGGCAACCGCGAGCGCGTGCAGGCCTACGAAGGCGTGGTGATCGGCACCAAGAACGCCGGCCTGAACTCCTCGTTCACCGTGCGCAAGATCTCGCACGGCTACGGCGTCGAGCGCGTGTTCCAGACCCACAGCGCCACCATCGACTCGGTCGAAGTGAAGCGCCGCGGCAAGGTCCGCGCCGGCAAGCTGTACTACCTGCGTGGCCTGGAAGGCAAGGCCGCCCGCATCAAGGAAGATCTGGCCGCCGCTGCGCAGGCCAAGGTCGCGCGCCAGGCCGCTGCTGCCGCCGCCAAGGCCGAGTAATCTTCCGGCGACCCTCGGTCGCTGCCGCAACGGCCGCCTTCGGGCGGCCGTTTGCGTTTGTGGGGTTTGGATCGCGCCGCGCGGGGGCGGAGCCGTCATGTCCGCGCTGGCGGGTCTGGCCGTTTTTGTGGCAGGAGTTTCAGTCGCGTCCCACAGGGGCTTGGCGCCTTTGTGGGAGGGACTTCAGTCCCGACGAGTGACGGTGTCGGACGGCTTGGGCTTAGTTCGCTGCGGCTGCATGACAGTCGACTCCCGCACAGACAAGGGCGCCTGTGGATCGCGACGCGAGCGCAGCTTTCAGCGCGCCGGATCCTGCGCCACCGCCACGTCGGCGACCGGCGCCGGCGGCTGCACCGGCACTTCCGCCGGATGCGCCATGGTCTCCGGCCGCGACGGCGCCAGCATCCGCGCGGTGCGCCAGTTGCCCCAGCGGTAATACGCCAGCGACAGCAGCATCGCGCAGGTGGCGCTGGTCGGGAAGCTCCACCACACCGCATCGGCGCCCAGTTGCGGCTGCAGCAACTGCGCGAACGGCACGCGGATGCCCCAGAGCGAGAGCGCCAGGATCAGCAGCGGCGGGATCACCGCGCCGGTCGCGCGGACCACGCCGGAGATCACGAAGGTCACCCCGAAGAACAGGAACGACCACACCGCGATGTGATTGAGGTGGCGCGCGATCTCCAGCGCCGCACTGTGCGGCGGCAGGAACAGCGCCAGGGTCCAGCGGTCGAACAGGATCAGCGGCGCGATCAGTGCGCCGGTCAGCAAAAAGTTGAACAGCACGCCCTTGCGCGCAGTCGCCGCGACGCGGTCCCAGCGCTGCGCGCCGACGTTCTGCGCGGCCATCGACGAGCAGGCCGCGCCGATCGCCATCGCCGGCATCTGCAGATAGGCCCACAACTGCAGCGCTGCGCCGTAGGCCGCGGACGTGTCGGTGCCGTAGCCGTTGACCAGGGCGATCATCACGATCATCGCCAGCGAGATCAGCACCATCTGCAGGCCCATCGGCACGCCCTTGACGATCAGCGCACGCAGGATCGGCAGGTCGAGCCGGAACAGCCGCGCGTCGCGGCGGCCCAGCCACAGCACGTGGCGCTTGTGCCGCAGGTACAGCAGCAACCCGGTCAGCGACACCGCCTGCGCGATCAGCGTGGCCCAGGCCGCCCCGGCGATGCCCAGCTTGGGGAACGGTCCCAGCCCGAACAGCAGCAGCGGGTTGAAGCCGATGTCCAGCACCACCGACAGCAGCAGGAAGCGGAACGGCGTGCGCGAATCGCCGGTGCCGCGCAGCGCCGCCGACAGGAACGCGAAGGTGTACAGCAGCGGCATCGCCAGGAAGATCACCCGCAGATAGGCCTCGGCCAGCGGCAGCGACGCCGCCGGCGTGCCCATCGCCGCCAGCAGGTGCCGCGCCAGCCACCAGCCGCCGGCGGCGATCAATACCGAGATGCCGATGAAGAAGGTGGCGCTGGTGCCCATCACCCGCCGCGCCTGGGCCACGTCGCTGCGGCCCATCGCCTGGCCGATCAGGATGGTGGCGGCCATGCCGATGCCGAACACCGAACCGATCAGGAAGAACATGATGCTGTTGGCGTTGGCCGCGGCGGTGAGCGCCGCTTCGCCGAGATAGCGGCCGATCCACACGGCATTGACCGAGCCGTTGAGCGACTGCGCGATGTTGCCGGCCAGGATCGGCAGCGAGAACAGCAGCAACTGGCGGCCGATCGGGCCTTCGGTGAGCGCAGCGGGCTTGGTCATCGCGGGTCGGGAGCGAGCGTGAGCCGGCCACACTAGCACCGACGGATGTCGGCGGGGCGATGGGCGGATCTGGGTCTGCAGCGTTCGTGCCGCAGGCGGGCAGGGGCGGGCCTGCGCCGCCCCACGGCGGGTGGCGTGCGCCCTTACTGGGGGGGGCGGTCCTGCCCAAGCCGCAGGAGCGCGCTGCGGCGAGGGTGGAACTGCGTTCGGCACGGCTCGGGTCATTGCTTGGTGCCGGGTAGGGGGTGACGCCAGCAACGGCATGGGACATGAAACCTGGGCGAACCGCCCCCCGCTGCGCCTGCCTCGAGGTCGCTCGCTCTCTGCCAACCCATTCATCCCGGAGGGTAGGTCCCCACAGGGCGGTACTTGCATTGGTGCGATCGCATCGCCATCTGTGCGGAGAGACGTGTGCGCCGCGCATGCCCTCGGCGGCGCGATGGTGTCCGATCCGGCGTGGCCTTTTGACTGCCTGCAATCCCCAACGCGAGTGGATGTCGAGCAACGCAATGAATGAATCTGTCGTACAAGCTGCCGCGGTGCGCCTGGATGTCTGGCTGTGGGCCGCGCGCTTCTTCAAGACCCGCAGCCTGGCCAAGCAGGCAGTGGAGACCGGCAAGGTGGACGTGGACGGGCAGCGGCCGAAATCCTCGCGCGCGGTGCGCGTGGGCGAGCAGGTGCGCGTGCAGCGCGGCGACGAGGTGTTCGAGATCCAGGTGCTGGGGCTCAGCGACACCCGCGGCCCGGCCAGCGTGGCGCAGACCCTGTACCTGGAGAGCGAGGCCTCGCGCGAGCGGCGTGCGCAGTTGCGCGCGCAGCGCAGCGCCGAGCGCAACGGTTACCAGGCGCCGGAGGGCAAACCGGACAAGCGTGCGCGGCGGCTGATCCGCGCGCTGGGGGATCTGGACGCGCTGTAGCCGAGTCCGCTGCGCCTGGCCGAGGATCGGTGCGGTTGACCGAGATTGCAGCGACGACCGAATGGTGCCGTGACGTTGCCGAAGGTGGGTGGTGCGCTGGTCGCGTGTTTCGCTCGATGGCCAGTCGCTGCAAGCAACATCAGGCTTCCTCGGCTGCATGCAGTCGGGACTGAAGTCCCTCCCACAACCGGCTTGCGCCCTGGCGAGCGTCGGCGTGCTCATGGCGGTTGACACACCGTGGGAGCGACTTCAGCCGCGACGCAGGGCGGTCATTCCTCGTCATCCCCATTCGTGCGTTGCCCTCTGCGACAGAGCGTGTGGAGCCGTTGCACTCGCGACAACGCCCCGGCGAGCGGGGCGTTGCCGTCATGCAACCAGGACAAGCGAGGCGCCGCTGCGGCGCCCCGTCTGCCGTCGTCAGTCGGCCAGGTCGAAGCGATCCAGCTGCATCACCTTGGTCCAGGCGGCGACGAAGTCGCGTACGAACTTCGCCTGCGCGTCGGCGCTGGCATAGACCTCGGCCACCGCGCGCAGCACCGAGTTGGAGCCGAACACCAGGTCGGCACGGGTGCCGGTCCACTTCACGGCGCCGTTCTTGCGGTCGCGGCCTTCGTAGACGTCCTTCATCTCCGAGGTCGCCTTCCACTCGGTGCCCATGTCCAGCAGGTTGGCGAAGAAGTCGTTGCTGAGCACGCCCGGGCGATCGGTGAACACGCCGTGCGCGGACTGGCCGCTGTTGGCGCCGAGCACGCGCAGGCCGCCGACCAGCACGGTCATCTCCGGGGCGGTCAGGGTCAGCAACTGCGCCTTGTCGATCAGCAGCGCTTCGGCCGACAGCGCATAACGGCGCCTGGCGTAGTTGCGGAAACCATCGGCGATCGGTTCCAGCACCGCGAACGATTCCACGTCGGTCTGTTCCTGCGAGGCGTCCATGCGGCCCGGCACGAACGGCACCTCGACGATCTGTCCGGCCAGCTTGGCCGCCTGTTCCACCGCGGCGGCGCCGCCGAGCACGATCAGGTCGGCCAGCGAGATCTTCTTGCCGCCGCTCTGCGCGCCGTTGAACTGCGCCTGGATGTCCTCTAGCGTGGCCAGCACCTGTGCCAGCTGCGCCGGCTGGTTGACTTCCCAATCCTTCTGCGGGGCCAGGCGGATGCGCGCACCGTTGGCGCCGCCGCGCATGTCCGAGCCACGGAAGGTGGAGGCCGCGGCCCAGGCGGTGGACACCAGTTGCGCCACGCTCAGCCCGGAGTCGAGCAGGGTCTTCTTCAGTGCGGCGATATCCTGCGCGTCGACCAGCGGGTGGTTCACGGCCGGGATCGGGTCCTGCCACAGCAGTTCTTCGGCCGGCACGTCCGGGCCGAGGTAGCGCGCACGCGGGCCCATGTCGCGGTGGGTCAGCTTGAACCAGGCGCGGGCGAAGGCGTCGGCGAACTGTTGCGGGTTCTCCAGGAAGCGGCGCGAGATCTTCTCGTAGGCCGGGTCGAAGCGCAGCGCCAGGTCGGTGGTGAGCATGGTCGGCAGGTGCTTCTTCGACGGGTCGTGCGCGTCCGGAATCACCGCCTCGGCGTTCTTGGCCACCCACTGGTGGGCGCCGGCCGGGCTCTTGCTCAGTTCCCAGTCGAACTTGAACAGGTGCTCGAAGAAGTCGTTGCTCCAGCGCGCCGGCGTCTTGGTCCAGGTGACTTCCAGGCCGCTGGTGATGGTGTCGCCGCCCTTGCCGCTGCCGAAGCTGTTGGACCAGCCCAGGCCCTGGCTTTCCAGGTCGGACGCTTCCGGCTCGGCGCCGACGTGGTCGGCCGGGCCGGCGCCGTGGGTCTTGCCGAAGGTGTGGCCGCCGGCGATCAGCGCCACGGTCTCTTCGTCGTTCATGGCCATGCGGCCGAAGGTGTCGCGGATGTCCTTGGCCGCCAGCAGCGGGTCGGGATTGCCGTCCGGGCCTTCCGGATTGACGTAGATCAGGCCCATCTGCACCGCGGCCAGCGGGTTCTCCAGGTCGCGGGTGTGGCGCGCTTCGCTGTCGTCGTCCTTCACCAGCACGCCGTGCGCCTCGTCCACGCCCGGCGAGCCGTGCGCGTAGCGCTCGTCGCCGCCCAGCCACTTGGTCTCGCGGCCCCAATACACGTCCTGGTCCGGCTCCCAGGTGTCGGCGCGGCCGCCGGCGAAGCCGAAGGTCTTGAAGCCCATCGATTCCAGCGCGACGTTGCCGGTTAGGATCAGCAGGTCGGCCCAGGAGATGGCCTGGCCGTACTTCTGCTTGATCGGCCACAGCAGGCGCCGCGCCTTGTCCAGGCTGACGTTGTCCGGCCAGCTGTTGAGCGGAGCGAAACGCTGCTGGCCGCGGCCACCGCCGCCACGGCCGTCGCCGGTGCGGTAGGTGCCGGCGCTATGCCAGGCCATGCGCACGAACAGCGGACCGTAGTGGCCGAAGTCGGCCGGCCACCAGTCCTGCGAATCGGTCATCAGTGCGTGCAGGTCGCGCTTGAGCGCTTCCAGATCGAGCTGCTTGAACGCCTTGGCGTAATCGAACTGCGGGTCCAGCGGGTTGGAACGGGCCGAATGCTGGTTGAGCAGGTCCACGCGCAACTGCTTGGGCCACCAGTCGCGATTGCTGGTGCCGCTGCCGCTGGCAGCCTGGTGGAACGGGCATTTCGATTCGCTGGTCATGGGAGGCTGCCTTGGCTCTTGGTGGACGAGATGGGGTGGCTCGGCGCCGCGATCATACGGCGGCGACACGGTGAAACTGGAGACACGATAGGCGGAAGCCGCGATTTAGAGAATTCGAATTCTTCTAATCAATCGATAGCGTGCAGCTATCGCATTGATGGCGATGCGCGGTGTGGCCGCGCATCGCGCGCCTGCCCAGCGCTCCCTGCAGTGGCCGCATGCCGCGTGCGTCCGTGACAGGACTCAGTCGACCGGCATCACATCGAAATCGCCGCCCAGCACGCGTTCCAGGCGTCCGCTGCGCCAGCCGCGGACGCTGTCGCGCACCAGCGGCGAAGGCGCGATCCGATAGCGTCGGCACACCCGCAGTTCGTCCTCGCCGATGGGCGCGCGCCGTGCCTGCCCGGGCAGGTCCGGGGCGACCCGCACCTGCACCGCGAGCCGGCGCAGGGTCGGTTCGTCGGCCTCCTGCTCCTGCACGTGCAGGCCGGCTTCCGCGTCCAGCAACGCCAGTGCCCCGAAACCGGCGATGGCCAGCCAGGCGCGGCCTTGCTGCGGATCCTGTGCCAGCACGTCCACCCGCATGTTGCGCTGCTCGGCCCAGGCCAGATACATCTGCAGCAGACGTTGCCACCACTGCCGTGCTTCGGCCGGATGCCGGTGCAGCTCGCTGGCGCCGATGCGCAGGTCCAGCAGCGCATCCTGCGGGCGTTGCTCCTGCAGCGCGGTGCTGGCCAGGTGCAGCAGCCACAGCAACTGGGTCAGGCGCGCCACGAACTCGCCGTCGCGCTGGGCGCCGCCGTCCAGCCGCGCGCGCAGGCGCACGGCGGTGGCCAGCGCGCTTTCGATGCGGTCGCGGCGCTCGATCCGGTCCAGCACCTGGAAGCGGCCGGAGTGCGACCAGAAATCGCGCTCGCCCATGGCGGCGAAATCGGCCTCGCGCGCCTGCCGCCAGGCCGGCGCGGCGTGCGATTCCTGCAGGCGATGCAAGGCCGCATCCAGGCGCGGCAGGACCGCGCTGTCTGCATTGGGCGCGTACACCAGGTCGCGCAGATCCGTGGGCGTGGCGGGGTCGACCGCCGCGGGCAGGGGTTCCGGCGTCGGCGGCGCGTCCGCTGCGATGAAGCGCACGTCGAGGCGGTCGCCGGCGCCGCGCACGAACAGGAACTGGTCGCCTTCGGGGGCGCGTTGCTCGACGATGCTGCGTGCCAGGGGCGCGAGCAGATGCTGTTCGATCGCGCGGCGCAGCGGCCGCGCGCCCAGGTCCGGAGTGAAGCCGCGGTCGAGCAGGAACTCGATCGCCGACGGCTCCCATTCCACCGCCCAGGCGCGATTGCGCAGGCCGCGCCGGGTCAGCGTGCGATCCAGTTCCTTGTGCAGGATCTCGCGCATCAGCGCCCGATCCAGCGGGTTGAACAGCACCACTTTGTCGAGCCGGTTGACGAACTCGCGGCGGAAGGTCTCGTACACCGCCTTTTCCACCGCGTTGCGCGAGTAGCCGCCGGCGACGGTGGCGAAGCCGGGGCCGGCGCCGCGGGCCAGCGTGGCGCCGACGTTGCTGGTGAGAATGATGATGCTGTGGCGGAAGTCGGCGGTGTTGCCGTTGCGGTCGCTCAGGCGGGCGTCGTCGAACACCTGCAGGAACAGGTCCCAGACCTTGGGGTGGGCCTTCTCGAACTCGTCCAGCAGCACCACCGAGAACGGTTGTTCGCGGATGCGTGCGATCAGCGTGCGCTGCCCGGCGCTGTCGTCGCCGGTGAGCCGGTACAGCGCGTCCTCGCCCTGGAACTCGCTCATGTCCAGGCGCAGCAGGCGCTCGGGAGTGCCGAACAGCAGTTCGCCCAGTGCCTTGGCCAATTCGGTCTTGCCGGTGCCGGTCGGGCCGGCGAACAGGAACACGCCGATCGGGCGGCGGCTGTCGATCAGCCCGGCCTTGAGCATGGCGATGCGGTCGAGCAGGGTCTCCACCGCCTCGTCCTGGCCCAGCACGCGCTTGCGGAAGAAACGGCGCAGCGTCTCCAGTTCCAGCCGTTGGCGATCGTCGATCACCTCCAGCGGCAGCCCGCTGCGCCTGGCCACCGCCTGCAGCAGGGCATCGTCGTCCAGCGGCAGGCGTGCGTCGTCGCCGTCCTTCGCGGCCTGCAGGGTCTCGTCGAGCAGCTGCAGCAGGCGGCCGGGTTCGTACTGATCGGGGAAGTACTGCGCGGCCAGGCGTTCGGCTTCGGCCAGGGCGCGCGCGTCGATCACCTCGGTCTGCAGCGCCTGCGCCTGGGCCTGCGCCCACTGCGCGCCGATCTGCGCCAGCGCGGTGGACGCGGCCGGCGCCAGCGTCACCACTTCGAAGCGCGAACGCGTGGTCGGCCGCGCCACCTGCAGTTGTGCCAGCTGCCGCGGCGTGATCTCGCCGATCAGGCGCAACTCACCGCGCTCCAGCGCCGGCAGCACCAGATCGAGGATGCCGCGCGGATCGCGCGAATGCGCGCCCTTGTGCAGCAGGTCGTAGAAGTCTGGCGCGCGCCAAAGGGCGCGCTCGCGGTGCAGGACCGCCAGCATCTCGCGGATGCGTCCCTCCAGTTCGCCGATGTAGCTCTGCCCCGCCAGGATCTCCGCAGCGGAGGCCTCGAACACACGCCAGCCTTCGCCGAGCAGGCGTTCGCTGAGCAGGTCGATCAGCACGCTCTTGCCCACGCCGTGCTCGCCGACCAGCAGGACCGGCTGCGGAGGCGTGGTCACCACGTGCTCGTAGGCGCGCTGCAAGGCCACGTCCAGCCCCGGGTGGCGCAGGCGCAGGCGCGCCGGCACCGCGGCGACGACACGGCCGAAGCCGCCGAGCACGCGCTGCTCGCGACGCCGCTTGCGTGCGTCGTGCAGGCGCTGCAGGAACGGCTCCAGCACGGGTTCCTTGAACTGCGCCAGGGTGTCGCCGAGTGCGGTCAGCGCTGCATCGTCGAGTTCGTCGAAATCCATCGGGCGGTCCGCCGGGGCCTTGCTTGCGGCCCACTGCAGATAGGCGCGCAGGCGTTGCCGGAACGGGACGACGTTCCACCACCAGTCGCGTGCGTGGCGCAGCAGCGCGTGCAGATGGTCGGCATCCGGCAGGCGCTGCAGGTAGTCGAACAGGAAGCTCAGCGGATACGAGCCCAGGTGCGGTAGCACGTCCAGGATCGCGTCCGCATCCGGGGGGCGGCGTTGCGCCAAGGCCTGCGCTGCCATGCACGGCAGCACGTAGCCTGGGCTGCCCAGCGCCTCGACCAGTTCCTGATGGGAGAACTCCGCGCCCGCCAGCAGCGCCACGCCGTGCTGGAACTCCGGAATCTGTGCCAGATCGGCAGGGCTGTGGATCTGCTCGTCCTGTGCTTCCACCTGCTGGCGCAGCCGCTGCAGATGCTGCGCCGGTGTCTCCTGCGTTGCCTCTGGCGCGGCGTGGTGGTTGTCGCTGGTGTCGGTCGCCGGTGCAGGCCGCTGCGCGGAGGCGCTGCGCCCGAGAGGGCGCGCCAGATGCAACAGCACCGCACCGACGACCACGCCGATGGCGAAAAGGGCAAATTCCATCATCGTCGCCTCAGTCCCGGATGCCGCGACGGCCGCTGCGCGGATGTGGCGCCCGCATGGCACCTGCGATGGTGCAGCGGGCCGGGGGGCGTGACGACGTTCGCGAGCGTGGCTGCATGCGTTCCCTCGTTGGATGTAGCCGTCGCGGACGCGTGCGGCCTGTGCTGGTGTGCGCGGCCCCGTTTGCGACGGAGCGGGGCGGTGCGTTCGCCGTCGAGTATAGAAGTCCGTGTTTCCTCCAGGCGACAGCGTCGCTGCGCAGTGCGACACCGATCGGACCGCAGCGCCAGGCGGGCGATGCCTGACGCAACAGTGCCTCCCGTTGGCGGCGCCTGCCCACTATCCTGTCGCGATGACCCAACGCGCCACCCGTCTGCTGCGCCTGCTCGATACCCTGCGCGGGCGCCGCCGGCCGGTGGCCGGGGCGCAGCTCGCCGCCGACCTGGGGGTGAGCCTGCGCACGCTGTACCGCGACATCGCCAGCCTGCGTGGGCAGGGCGCCGACATCCTCGGCGACCCAGGCGTGGGCTACGTGCTGCGCCCGGGCTTCCTGCTGCCGGAGTTGAACTTCAGCGAGGACGAGCTGGAGGCGCTGACCCTGGGCGCGCGCTGGGTGGCGCGCCAGGCCGATCCGGAACTGGCGCAGGCGGCGCAGCGCGCCATCACCCGGATCGGGGCATCGCTGCCGGCGCCGTTGCGGCTGGCGCTGGAGACCAGCGGGTTGCTGGTGCCCGCGCTCCCCGCCGCGCAGCCGGCGGCGCCGTGGCTGCCGGTGCTGCGCCGTGGCATCCGCCTGGAGCACGTGCTGCACATGGAGTACGCCGATGCCGGCGGCGTCGCCTCGCAGCGGCGCATCTGGCCGTTTGCGATGGCCTTCCTGGGCGGTTTCGGCATGATCGCGGCGTGGTGCGAACTGCGCGGCGACTTCCGCCATTTCCGTGCCGACCGGGTGTTGGCGCTGCGCGACGACAGCGAACGCTACCCGACGCGGCGGCATCTGCTGATCCGGCGCTGGCGCGCTGCTACCGGACACGGCGTCGGCTCCTGACAGCAGGTGTCAGCAGGGCACGCGCAGACTGTGTGGCGTCCACCACGGAGTCCGACCATGTCCCACGATCTTGTGCTCTACACCCACCCCATGTCGCGCGGCCGCATCGCGCGCTGGATGCTCGAAGAAACCGGCCTGCCGTACCGCGCGCAGATCCTCGACTACGGCACCGGCATGAAGACGCCGGCGTATCTGGCGATCAATCCGATGGGCAAGGTGCCGGCGCTGATCCACGGCACCACCACCGTCACCGAGAACGCGGCGATCTGCGCCTACCTGGCCGACCTGGTGCCGGAGCGGCAACTGGCGCCGCCGCTTGGATCGCCGGCGCGTGGCGATTACTACCGCTGGCTGTTCCTGCTGGCCGGCCCGGCCGAGGCGTTCCTGACCGCCAAGCAGCACGGCACGCTGGCCCCGGCGCACAGCGCGGGCTACGGCCATGGCGAGGATCTGCTGGACATGCTGGAGCAGGGCGTCGCCGGTCGCGAGCACCTGGCCGGCGATCGCTTCAGCGCAGCAGACCTGTATGCCGCGGCGTTCCTCGGCTTCTACACCCGCATCGGTGTGCTGCAGGCGCGGCCGGCGTTTGTCGCCTTCGTGCAGCGGCACATGGCGCGCCCGGCGGCGCAGCGTGCCGCGGCCATCGACGATGCGTTGCTGGCGGCGCATCCGAATCCGTTCATGCCGCGTCCGAACGCCGTGCCGGCGAGCGCTTAGCGGGATGTGGGATGACTGGAGGTTGGATATGCCGTGCGGGCGGACCCTCACCCCAACCCCTCTCCCGACGGGAGAGGGGCTTGCAGCCTTTCCTTCTCCCACTGGGAGAAGGTGCCCCGCAGGGGCGGATGAGGGTACGGGCGCAGCCTCGTGCGTCCTGACACTGCGAGACGCTTCGCGCCGGACCCTCACCCCAATCCCTCTTCCGGTGGGAGAGGGGCTGAATCGCAGGCCGCCTACAGCAGCGACTTGAGTCGGTACAGCGCTTCCAGCGCCTGCTTGGGCGTGAGTTCGTCCGGATCCAGCGCAGCCAATGCTTCCTGCGCGGCGGAGGGCGTGGCCGCGAACAGGCCGAACTGCTGCGGCGCGTCCAGCGCCTGCGGCGCCATCTGCGAGGCGTGGCTCTCGCCGCCGCGTTGTTCCAGTTCCGCCAGGCGTCGCCGCGCCTGCGCCACGGTGGTCCGGGGCAGGCCGGCCAGCGCCGCCACCTGCAGGCCGAAGCTGCGGTTGGCCGGGCCGTCCTTGACCGCATGCATGAACACCAGGCGGTCGCCGTGTTCGACCGCGTCCAGGTGCACGTTGGCGATGCCGCTGGGGCCGCCTTCGATCGATTCGTCGGCCAGTGCGGTCAGTTCGAAATAGTGCGTGGCGAACAGCGTGTAGCAGCGGTTGTGGTGGGCAAGGTGACGCGCCACCGCGTCGGCCAGGGCCAGACCATCGTAGGTGGAGGTGCCGCGGCCGATCTCGTCCATCAGCACCAGCGACTGCGCGGTGGCGTGGTGCAGGATGTAGCTGGTCTCGGCCATTTCGACCATGAAGGTCGATTGGCCGCGCGCCAGGTCGTCGCCGGCGCCGATGCGGGTGAGGATGCGGTCGATCGGGCCGATCACTGCGCGCCGCGCCGGCACGTAGCTGCCGATGTGCGCGAGCAGCACGATCAGCGCGTTCTGGCGCATGTAGGTCGATTTACCACCCATGTTCGGGCCGGTGATCACCAGCATGCGGCGGTCGGGGTGCAGGTCCAGGTCGTTCGGCTCGAACGGCTGCTCGCGCACCGCTTCCACCACCGGGTGGCGGCCGCGTTCGATGCGCAGGCAGGCGCCGGTCTCGAGTTCCGGCTGGGTCCAGTCCAGCGCCTGCGCGCGTTCGGCGAAGCCGGCCAGCACGTCCAGTTCGCTGAGCGCGGCGGCGGCGCGCTTGAGCGGCTCCAGGCGCTCGCTCAGCGTGTCCAGCAGGCCTTCGTAGAGCAGCTTCTCGCGCGACAGCGCGCGCTCGCGCGCCGACAGCACCTTGTCCTCGAAGTTCTTCAGTTCCTCGGTGATGTAGCGTTCGGCGTTGGTCAGGGTCTGGCGCCGGCTGTAGTGCACCGGCGCCTTGTCGGCCTGGCCCTTGCTGATCTCGATGTAGTAGCCATGCACGCGGTTGTAGCCGACCTTCAGCGTGGCGATGCCGCTGTTGGCACGTTCGCGCGCTTCCAGGTCGATCAGGAACTGGTCGGCGTTGGTACTGAGCCGGCGCAGCTCGTCCAGTTCGGCGTCGTAGTCGGCGGCGATGACGCCGCCGTCGCTGAGCTTGAGCGGCGGCTGCTCGGCGATCGCCGACGCCAGCAGGTGCGCGATCTCGTCGTGCTGGCCCAGCTCCGCCGCCAGCGCGGCCAGCCGCGGCGAATCCAGCGGTGCCAGGACCGCGCGCACCTTCGGCAGCAGGCCCAGGCCGTCGCGCAGGGTGGAGAAGTCGCGCGGGCGTGCCGAGCGCAGGGCGACGCGGGTGAGGATGCGTTCGACGTCGCCGAGCGCGCGGAACGCCTCGCGCAGGTCGGCGTCGGCGCCGCGGTCGATCAGCGTGCCGACCGCGTGGTGGCGCTGCACCAGCACCTCGCGCAGGCGCAGCGGGCGGTGCAGCCAGCGCCGCAGCAGGCGCCCGCCCATCGGCGTGACCGTGCTGTCGAGCACGCCGAGCAGAGTGTTGCGGGTGTCGCCATCGACGCGCGTGTCCAGCTCCAGGTGGCGGCGGGTGGCCGCGTTCATCGCGATCGCCTCGCCGGCGGTCTCCATCGCGATCGCGGTCAGGTGCGGCAGGCGCTGCTTCTGGGTTTCCTCCACGTAGCCGAGCAGGGCGCCGGCGGCGGCGGTGGCGCGCCGGCCTTTGCCGGTGATGTCGTCGTCGATGCCGAAGCCGCTCAGATCGTGCAACTGGAAGAACGCCAGCAACTGGCGGCGGCCGCTGTCGGCGTCGAACAGCCACGGCGGCCGGCGGCGCACGCCGCGGCGCTCGCGCAGGAACTCCGGCCACTGGTCCTCGTCGGGCACCAGCAGTTCGGCCGGCTCCAGCCGCGCCAGCTCCGCTTCCAGCGCGTCCTCGCTGTCGACCTCGTTGACCAGGAAGCGGCCGCCGGCCAGGTCGGCCCAGGCCAGGCCGTAGCCGTGCTTGTTGCGTGCGATCGCCATCAGCAAGGTGTCGCGGCGCTCGTCCAGCAAGGCCTCGTCGGTCACCGTGCCGGGGGTGACGATGCGCACGACCTTGCGCTCGACCAGGCCCTTGGCCAGCGCCGGATCGCCGATCTGCTCGCAGATCGCCACCGACTCGCCCAGCGCCACCAGCCGTGCCAGGTAGCCCTCGTAGGCATGCACCGGCACCCCGGCCATCGGAATCGGTGCACCGCCGGAACTGCCGCGCTGGGTCAGGGTGATGTCCAGCAGCCGCGCGGCCTTGCGCGCGTCGTCGTAGAACAGTTCGTAGAAATCGCCCATGCGGAAGAACAGCAGCAGGTCCGGGTACTCGGACTTTGCGGCGAAGAACTGCTTCATCAGCGGGGTGTGCTCCGCTGCGCTTCCAGGAACGTGGGTCTTTTCTCGATTCTGCATCTGATTCAGTGACTTAATGAATTTCGGGGTGGCTTTCCGTGGACAAGTATGGACGGGTGCCGGCAGCAAATGACAGCGTGGCGCGGCGCCAACGCGGTGCGTGGTTCGATGCGCCACCTGCCGATCCACGATGCAACGTCGGGGGAGCGCCGTTTCCACGGACAACGGCAGGAAGGTCAATCGCGAGACAGCGAATGTCCGGTGCGCACGCAGCACGTGCAATGCCGAGTCCGCAGCCACTGCGTGCGAGTCGTCTCGGTGCCAGCTGCCATTGTCCGTAAAAAAGTGGATCGGCGACAGCACGCGGTGCGATTCCCGGGCATGCGGCGGCGGATCGGCCACACGGTGACGTTGTGTCCGTTGAATGCCCGTGTGTCGTTTCGGGCAGGACTGTTTCGCCGTTGGAAAAGCTAAGATCCGGGCTTGTGTAGAGCCGGAGGCGTCCATGATCGATCGTCGTACCTTTCTTGCCACGGGTGTCGTGGCCGTCGCCGCGGGCTTCAGCGCATCCGCCGCCCGGATCGTGGCCGCGCCGCGCCCGAAAGGGCCGGCACCGTGGGGCGCCGTGCCAAGCGCGCGGCAGCTGCGGTGGCACCGTTGGGAGCAATACGCCTTCGTGCATTTTGCGATGAACACCTTCACCGACAAGGAATGGGGTTACGGCGACGAAGATCCGCGCAGATTCGATCCCAGCGATTTCTCCGCCGATCAGATCGTCGCCGCGGCCAAGGCCGGCAACCTCAAGGGGATCATCTTCACCGCCAAGCACCACGATGGCTTCTGCCTGTGGCCGACGCGCCTGACCGAGCATTGCATTCGCAATTCGCCCTACAAGAACGGCAAGGGCGACATCGTCGGCGAAATGGCCGCGGCGTGCCGGCGTGCCGGCCTGGCCTTCGGCATCTATCTCTCGCCCTGGGATCGCAACCACGCCGAGTATGGCCGTCCCGGCTATCTCGACTATTTCCGCAAGCAGATCGTCGAGCTGTGCACGGGTTATGGCGACCTGTTCGAGTTCTGGTTCGACGGCGCCAATGGTGGCGACGGTTACTACGGCGGAGCGCGCGAAACCCGCAAGATCGATGCGCCCGCCTACTACAACTGGCCGCGGATGATCGAGCTGGTCCACCAACACCAGCCGATGGCCTGCACCTTCGATCCGCTGGGCGCAGATATCCGTTGGGTCGGCAACGAAGAGGGCGTGGCCGGCGATCCGTGCTGGCCGACCATGCCCAATGCGCCTTACACGCAGGAAAACGGCAACGCCGGCGTGCGGGGCGGGGCGCTGTGGTGGCCTGCGGAAACCAACACCTCGATCCGCCCGGGCTGGTTCTACCATGCCGACGAAGACGGCAAGGTGCGTAGCCCGGAGAATCTGGTGCGCTACTTCGATACCTCGGTGGCGCGCGGCACCAACATGAACCTCAATCTTCCGCCGGACCGGCGCGGCCGCATCGCCGACCACGACGTCGCGGTGTTGAAGAGCTTCGGCGACGCGATCCGCGCCAGCTTCGCCATCGATCTGGCCAAGGGCGCCAAGGCCAGCGCCAGCGCGTCGCGCGGTCCGGGGTTCGAGCCGGAGCGTGTGCTCGACCGCCAGCCGGACAGCTACTGGTCCACGCCGGACGACGTCACCACGCCCACGCTGACGCTGGAACTGTCGGCGGCGCATAGCTTCGACCTGATCCGGCTGCGCGAATACCTGCCGCTGGGCGTGCGCGTCACCCGCTTCGCGGTCGACGCCGAGGTAGATGGGCAGTGGCAGCGCTTGGCCGAAGCGCAATGCATCGGCGCGCAGCGGATTCTGCGGCTCGATCGTCCGATTGCCGCGCGCCGTGTGCGCCTGCGTGTGCTCGAGGCGCCGGTCTGTCCGGCGATCAGCGAATTCGCGCTGTTCCGCGCGGTGGCGCCCGTTGCGGTCGCGCGGCCCACGACGAACGCGCCGGACGTGCTGTCCACCGCGGGTTGGCGCATCGTCGCGGCCAGCGCGCCGGGAGCGGAGAAGTTGCTCGACGACGACGCCGGCACGATCTGGGTCGTGCCCGCTCCCACGCCGGGCCATCCCGTGCAGGTGACCATCGACCTCGGTGCGCTGCGCCAGGTCGCCGGCTTCAGCCTCACCCCCTCGCGCACGGTGATGAACGGTGCGGCACCGCCGAAGGGCTATCGCGCCGAAAGCAGCGAGGATGGCCAGCACTGGCAGCCGGCCGGCGGCGGCGAGTTGTCCAATATCGCCTACGCGCTCTCGACCCAGCGGCTGAATTTTCCCGAGGTCCGGCAGATCCGTTACCTGCGGCTGTCGTTCGCCGAAACGGCGCTGCCCGCCGAGCGGCTGGCGATCGCCGGGATCGGTGCCTTCTCGCGCTTGCGGTGAGGGCTGGCGCTCCCTCGCCGCGATGCGCGGTGGGGGAGCGTGCATCGCTGGGGCGATGCAGCTTCGTGGGTGCGGCGATGCTGGTGAGGCGTCGTAGGTCGGCTTCGGAATGACGCGTCAGCGGCTTCGCTTCATTGTGCGTCGCGCGTGTGCCGACCACGGCTTGGGCGGGCGCAGCTGGCGCGCCAGCGCCGCGTAGGAGCACCGAGTCGGGAGCGCATGACGATGGTGCCGCGCAGCTCCTTGAAAGCGCGCCCCCGCCTCAGGCGACGAACGGCCGCGGCCTGGTGCGCACACTGTTCAGCGCCAGCCGCGCAGGCGCCAATCCGGGCGCGGTCGCTTCCAGTGTCAGCGTGCCGGCATCGCGCGTGGTTTGCAGCAAGGCCATGCACAGACCGTTGAAGGCGTGGCGCTGGTCGGCCTTGTCGGGTTCGTGGCTGGACGGGTCGCCGTTGCCCACGCCGATCAGGCGGCCGGGGCCGCGGACGGCGAAGCGCACGGCGTCGCTGGCAGTGGGCACGACGCGGCCCTTGGCGTCGACGATCTCCACCGCGACCACGGCCACGTCCTCGGCGTCGGCCAGCAGATTCGCCCGTTCGCAGCGCAGGCGTACCGCGGCCGGGGCGCCCACGGTCTCGCGGAGCTGCGTCAGCACCTGTTTGCCGCCGCGGTAGCCGCGCGCTTCGATGCGGCCCGGTGCGTAGCGCACGCGCCACTCGACATGGCCGTAGGCCGGCACCTGCTGCAGGCCCTGGCTGACGCCATTGACCAGCAGTTCCACCGCGTCCAGGTTGCTGTGGCACCACACGTCGACCATGCCGTTGTCGCGCTCGTCCAGCAGGCCGTCCCAGTTCCAGTGCGGGAACAGGTGCAGCACCGGCGCGGTGGTCCATTGCGCGCGGTAGTACCAGTAGTTGTCCTTGGGAAAGCCGCAACTGTCGAGGATGCCGAACTGCGAGGCCACGTTCGGCCAGCGGTTGTACGGGGTCGGCTCGCCGCGGTAGTCGAAGCCGGTCCAGACGAAGCCGCCGGCGATGTACGGGCGCTGCGCGACATAGCTCCACCAGGCTTCGGCGCTGCTGGCCCACCAGGGGTAGTCGAGGTCGTAGGCGCGGGCATAGCCGCGCACGTCGTCGGTGCGGTAGTTGCCGCGCACGCCGACGGTGCTGCCGGTCTCGCTGCCGTAGACCGGGATCTGCGGATGGCGCGCATGGAAGGCGTCCATCTGCGTGGTGCGGTAGTTGAAGCCCACCACGTCCACGACCTGGCCGACGCCGTCGTCGAAGCCCTTGTCCATGGCGAAGGTGGTGGGGCGGCTCGGGTCCAGGCGCCGCACCAGGCGCTGCATGCGCGCGACGATGCGCGCGCCGCGCGCGGTGACCATCTGCGGCTCTTCGTTGCCCAGCGACCACAGCATCACGCAGGGATGGTTGCGGCCGCGCCGCACCATCGACGTCAGTTCGGCCATGGCCTCGTCGTCGGAGGACATGCGCCGGGTCTCGTCGATCAGCAGCAGGCCCAGCCGGTCGCACAGCTCCAGCACCGCCGGCGAGGCCGGGTTGTGCGCGCTGCGGTAGGCGTTGCAGCCCATCGACTTGAGCTGGCGCAGGCGCCATTCGTGCAGGCGGTCGGGAATGGCGGTGCCGACGCCCGCATGGTCCTGATGGTTGTTGGTGCCGTGCAGCTTGTACGCTGCGCCGTTGAGCAATAGCCCGCGCTGCGGATCGAACTGCAGGCGGCGCACGCCGAAGTGGGTGGTGGTCGCGTCGCAGGTATGGCCGTCGCCGAGCAGGCGCGTGGACAGCGTGTAGCGTTGCGGGTTCTCCGGCGACCACGGCGCGGGCGTGCCCAGGTCCAGGGTCTGCTGCACGCGCTGCACCACGCCGGGCTCGACCGTGATCGGCGCGGAACTGGCCTGGGCGACGATGCGCCCGTCCGGCGCGCGGATCACCGAGACCACGCTGCACTGCCGCGGCGTCGCGCCGTGGTTGCCGAGTTCGGTCTCCACCAGCGCCTGCGCGGCGCCGCCGTCCCAGACGCTGCGCACGTACACGCCGTCCATCGGCACGTGCAGTGCGTCGGTGGTGCGCAGCCAGACGTGGCGGTAGATACCGGCGCCTTCGTAGAACCAGCCTTCGCCGAGCGTGGCATCCACGCGCACGGCGATGATGTTCCTGGCGCCGTAGTCGAGCACGTCGCTGAGGTCGACTTCGAAGCCGCAGTAGCCGCTGCCGTTGCGGCCGACGATGTGGCCGTTGCAGAACACGATGCAGTCGCGGAACACGCCCTCGAATTCCAGGCTGATCCGCTTGCCCAGGTCTTCCGCCGGAATCTCCAGCACGCGCCGGTACCAGCCGATGCTGGTCTGCGGATCGGTGCGGCCCAACGGTTTGTAGCCGTGCGCGGCGGACGCGTCTTCGCCGTTGACCAGGGTGGAGGTCGGATCCTGGCGCGGCGGCAGCGCCACCGCCCAGTCGTGCGGTAGGTCGATGCGCTCCCAGGCGCTGTCGTCGAAGCCGAGCAGGGCGGCGTCGGCGGTGTCCTTGCCGGCCTTGGCGTAGGTGCGCTGGAAGGTGCCGAAATTGAAGTCGCGCGCCGGGTCGTCGGCGTGACCGAGATGGAAGCGCCAGCCGCCATCGCACAGCAGGCGCTGGCGCGGTGCGTCGTCGTCCAGGTCCAGCGAGAGCGGCGCAATGGCGGTGCTGCCAGCCGGCGTGGCGGCGAGCGCGGCCGGTGCCAGCGCCGCGGCGGCGCCGGGCACCGCCACCTGCACGCCGCCGGCGACCAGCGAGCGCAGCAGGTCGCGGCGGCTCAGTTCGATCATGGCTGCGCGTCCTGCGACGGCGCGGCACCCTTGCCGGTCGTCGTGGCCGGCGCCGGTCGGTAGGCGTGCTGCATGAAGCCGATGCCGGGCAGCAGCTCGTTGCCGTGGCGGAAGTCGAAGAAGCTGGCGTTCTCCCACGAGGAGCCGACGCCCCAGCGGGTCTTGCAGGTGTTGCTGGTCCAGGCCGGTTCCCAGTACACGACGCCGCTGCCGCCGTTGTCGACCACCAACTGCGTGAGGTCGACCAGGTAGTTCAACTGGCCCTGCGGGGTGGCCGGGTAGCCCTTGATCAGCGAGTCTGCGCCGAGCAGGTTGGGCGAGGGGTCGCCGCTTTCCAGCGTCCACGGATAAGCGGTCTCCACCACCATCACTTCGGCCGGATAGCGCTGGCGCAGGCGCTTGATGGTGGCGCCGAGCTGGTCCATGGTCTCGCGCGACCACTTGCGGTAGTAGCTGATGCCGATGAAGTCGAAGTCGCGCACGCCGGCCTTGGCGGCGTCGGCGAACCACGGCTCCACGTTCTCCGGCTGGGCGATGTGCAGCATCACCTTGGGCTTGATCGTCGAGCGCGCGCCGGCGTCGCGCACCGCCTGGATGCCGGCGTTGAACAGCTTGGCGTTGCGGGTCCAGTCGATCGGCCGGCGCTTATCCCAGGGCTGGCTGTCCATCAGGTCGGAATTGCTCTCGTTGCCCACCTGCACCAGTTCCGGCATCAGCCCGGCGCGGTCCAGCGCGCTCAGCGTGTCGTAGGTGAAGCCGTACAGCGTGCGCGCCAGTTCGTCCTGGTCGGTGATGCTGGCCCAGGCCTTGGGGATCAGTTGCTTGTCGCCGTCGGCCCAGTCGTCGGAGTAGTGGAAGTCCAGCAGCACCTGCATGCCCTGCGCGCGCGCGCGGCCGATGGTCTTCTTGACGTCGCTCAGGTCGCTGTAGCGGGTCCAGCGCGCATCGTTCCACAGGCGCACGCGCACCAGGTTGGCGCCGTGCGCATGGAACAGCTCGAACGGGTCGCGCACCGCGCCGTGGTCGCGGTACTGCACGCCGCAATCCTCCATCTCGTTGACGTAGGACAGGTCGGCGCCGAGGTACAGCGTGCCGGCGCCGGCCATGGGCGCGGCGAGGGCGGTGGCGAGGGCCAGCGCGAGCGCCGGCAGCCAGGTGCGTCTGGATCGCATGCGGGTCTCCACCGGCTCAGAACGTGTAGGTCGCTTCCAGGGCGAAGCGGCGGCCGAACAGCTGGTAGCCGCCATCGTCCTGGTTGGCGAGCCGGTTGCGCTTGTTGTCGCTGTAGGCGCGCAACGGTTCGTTGGTCAGGTTGCCGACCTGGAACTTGAAGCCCAGGTGCTCGCTGTAGCGCCACGCCAGGCTCAGGTCCACCGTGCCTTCGCTCTCCAGTCGCGCCAGCCGCGCCGCGTTCCAGCCGTACACCACGGTGTAGGGGCTGTGGTACTTGTAGCCGATCCGCGCTTCGAACTTGCTGTTGTTGTACCAGAGGTCCAGCGTGCCGGTGTTGCGCGCCAGGCCGCTGAGCGGCAGCGGATTGTCCGCCGGCGAGAACTCGTGCAGGTTGGATTCCACGTAGGAGTAGTTCGAGTAGATGCCGAAGTTCTCCATGTGCGGGATGAAGAAGAACGGGGTCTGGAAGGTCAGCTCGGCACCGTTGATGTAGCCGCCGCCGCCGTTGAACGGACCGCTGATCAGGTAGTCGCGGCCGTCGATGGTCTCGTGCTGGGTCTTGTAGCCGATGCTCGAATCCACCCACTTGCGGTACAGCGCCAGCGCCGCCAGCGCCTCCTTGTGGAAGTACCACTCGTAGGACAGGTCGAGCTGGGTGGCACGGAACGGGTTGAGCTGCGGGTTGCCGCCGCTGCCGGTGAGCTGGCCGACGGTGGTGTTGGGGTCGTCGAGCGCGCGCCCGGTGCGCAGTTCGTCCAGCGGCGGCCGCGCCATCACCTTGGCCACCGACAGACGCAGGATGCGCTCGGGATCGATCAGGAAGTTGACCGTGGCGCTGGGCAGCACGTCGGTGTAGGTCTTGCGGGCGCTGCTCGGCTGCACCACGCCGCCGACGGTGTCGTAGCCATGGCTGTCGGTGTCGGTGTGGACCACGCGCACGCCGGCGTTGCCGGTGACGTCGACGCCGAACCACTGCGAACTGAACACCGCCTTGGCGAAGGCCTCGCGCACGTTCTCCTCGACGTTCCAGTGATCCAGACGCTGCTCGGTGGCCAGGTTGGGATCGAAGCCGCCGAAGCCGAGCTTGGCGATCGCGTCCAGGTCGCCGCCGGTCAGGGTCGGCACGTTCAGGTCCGGCATCGTCACCGGGTAGATCAGGTCCTGGTAGGCCGAGATCGGCTGGCTGTAGCCGGACTGGAAGCTGGTGAAGTGGCGGTTCTGCTTCTCGCGGCGTGAGGCGCGGGCGCCGAACTCCAGCGCGGTGACCGGCGAGTCCTCGATCGCGCGGCTGGCGCTCAGCGCCAGCGCGGCGATGCGGTCGCGCAGCGCCTGCGGCTCGGTCTGGCCGCTGATGCCCCATTCCGGCGCGTCGGAACTGGTGCTGATGGTGGGGGTGACGCCATGGCGGAAGTCGAACGATACCGTGTCCGGGTTGCTGCCGAAGCGCACCGCGCGCCAGTCGTTGTCGCGCTTGGCCTGCGAGAACGACAGGTCGCTGCCCAGCGTCCACACGTCGCCGCGCCACTTGGCGTTGAGGCCGCCGGCCGCCAGCGTCTTGACCTCGTCGTAGCGGGCCACGACGTGGTCCACCTGCAGCTTGGAATTGGCCAGGGTGCCGGCGACCACGTCGCCATCGACGATGGTGTAGGACGAGCCAGGCGTGGTGTACGGATTGCTGGCCGAGTAGATGCTGTAGCCGAGGTTGTTGAACCAGTTCTGGCGCTGGTCCTCGTCGATGCGGATGCGCGAGTACAGGCCGTCGAGCTTGAGTTCCAGGTTGCCCGAGCGCCACTGCACGGTGCCCATGGCACCGGTGCGGGTCTGCTCGGTCAGCTTGAGCTGGTCGGCCGCGCCCCAGGGCGTGTAGTCGACCTTGCCGTCGCCATCCACATCGCGCGCGTTGCTGGCGTCGGTGTAGCCCCAGCTGCCGATCGAGACGCCGGCGTTCTTCTGCTTCTGGTAGGTGGCGCCGAGCGCGACCGCCAGGTTGTCGTTGATGCGGTGGATCCAGCTCGCGCCCAGGCGCTGGCCCCACGGCGAGTAGTCGCGCGCGTCCTTGGCCTCGTCGTAGTAGACCGGGCCGCCGGTGGCGACGAAGGTCGGGCCGGTGTGGTCGAGCGGGTTGATGGTGGAGATGTCCACGGTGGCGGCGATGCCGCCGGCGATCAGGTCCGCCGACGGGGTCTTGTAGACCTTGACGGTGGAGACGATCTCGGTGGGGAAGACTTCCCAGCGCACCGCGCGGTTGGGTTCGGAGGAGGCGATCTCGCGGCCGTTGACCGTGCCCATGGTCATGCGCGGGCCGAGGCCGCGCACGGTGGCCAGGCTTTCGTTGCCGCGGTCGCGGGTGCCGTTGACGCCGGGCAGGCGCACCAGCGCCTCGGCCACGGTGACGTTGGGCATCTGCCCCATGTTGTCGGCGGAGATCACCTCGACCACGTGGTCGTCGAGCTGCTTGGCCTGCACGGCCTGTTCCAGGCTGGCGCGCTGGCCGACCACCATCACGTTGTCCAGGGTGACCGGTTGCTGGCCGGTCTTGGCATCGGTCGTGGCATCGGGCTTGGCGGGTGGCGTGGCTGCCGGATCGGCGCTGGCGCTCTGCGCCTGCGCGGCGAAGCTGCCGGACAGGGCCAGGACGATGGCCGCGCCCAGCAGGGTGCGGGCAGCAGGGCGGTGCGCGCGCCGGCCGACCGGGCGACGGGACTGTTCCAAAGGCATTTTTGTTCCCTCCCAGGACAAAAAGTGACCGAGCAAGTTGGCGTGGGCCGGAAAACCCGGTCCTGGAGGCATCGGCAGGGCGTCATGCAGGGCTGCAGGCTGTCCCGATCGCTGTCCTCGATGGTGCGTCTGTCGACGTGGCGGGGCGTACGTGGCGTGTCTGCTGGCGGCGCAGCGGACATTCCCCGTCCGCTGCCTTGGCGCGCGAGAGACCGGAAACGAGGATAGAAGCGACAGGCATTCCATTCCAATGAAGCATTTGCCGAGGGCTATCTCGTTTTGGAATGGATATCGCGCGCCGCGTCTACCGTCGCCCACGCGAGGCTCAGGCCGCGGTGGATGGGGCCTGCAAGCCGAGCAGGGCGGCCGCCGCGGCACACAGGCTGCGTTCGCGGTGGCGCAGGGCATGGAAGGTGCGTTCGCCCAGGGCCACGGCGAGGGGCTGCAGGCGGCCGCTCTCCAGCCACGGCGCCGCGGCCAGCTGCGAGATCGCCGCCAGGCTGGGGCCGGCCTGCACTGCCGACAGCACCGCTTCGTTGGAGGGCAGGGACAGGGCCACGCGCAGGCGTTCCGGGGCGATGCCTGCATCGCGCAGCGCCGCCTCGAACGCCGAGCGCGTGCCCGAGCCGGGTTCGCGCATGATCCAGGTGCTGTCGGCGACCAGTCGTGCCAGCCCGAGGCGGCGACGCCCCGCCAACGGATGGTCCGGCGCGGCGACCACGCGCAGCCGGTCGTGGCCCAGCGGCGAGCTCAGCAGTTCGGGGGCCTGCACGCGGCCCTCGACGAAGCCCAGTTCGGCGCGTCCCTCGCGCACCGCGCGCGCCACGCTGTCGGTGTTGCCCACGCTCAGGCGGATCTCGATCTGCGGATAGCGCGCATGGAACGCCATCAGCCGGGTCGGCAGCCAGTAGCTGGCCACGGTCTGGCTGGCGTGCAGGTCGAGCGTGCCGCGCAGCACGCCGCGCCATTCGCTCAGGGCCAGTTCGGCCGCACGGCTGCGCGCCAGGATCGCCTTGGCGTCGGCGCAGAACGCCGCACCGGCCGCGGTCAGCACCAGGCCGCGGCCGACGCGGTCGAACAGCGCCACCCCGTACTGCTGCTCCAGCGCCTTGATCGCGGCACTGGCGGCCGAGGGCGTGCGGTGCGCGGCCTGCGCACCCTGAGTCAGGTGCTGGCGCTCGGCCACCGCCACGAACAGGGCGAGTTGTTCCAGGGTCATGGGGCAACCGTTCGGAATGAGCGAATGAAGTGTGCACAATTATGCGATGGATCGGAACGGTCTGCGGGCGCAATCTGCCGCCACTCGATCCGGATCGCTGCCATGCGCACCCAACCGCACAGACCTTCCATCTTGCTGCCCGGCCTGGCCCTGGCCATCGCGGTGGCGGCGCTGGCCTGGCTGGCCGAGCGCGCGCAACTGCAGTGGCTGGGCCGGCGCTGGATCGACGCGCTGGTGTTCGCGATCGTGCTCGGCACCTTGCTGCGCACGGCGTGGCGCCTGCCGCCGTCCACGCACGCCGGCATCGCCTTCGCCGCCAAGCTGCCGCTGGAACTGGCCATCGTGCTGCTCGGCGCCTCGGTCGGCATCGGCGCCATCGGCGCGGCCGG
Source organism: Xanthomonas sp. LMG 12459 (assembly GCF_009192905.1). Taxonomy (NCBI): domain Bacteria; kingdom Pseudomonadati; phylum Pseudomonadota; class Gammaproteobacteria; order Lysobacterales; family Lysobacteraceae; genus Xanthomonas; species Xanthomonas sp. LMG 12459. Next base: position 14,726 of record NZ_NSGT01000002.1, on the reverse strand, counting down.
CGGTCTGTTGCTGGGCGCCATCGCCGCGGTGGTGCTGCTGGCGATCGCCATCGGCTACGGCATCGGTCGCGCGCTGGGCCTGCCGTCGCGGCTGGCCACGCTGGTCGCGTGCGGCAATGCGATCTGCGGCAATTCGGCGATCGTGGCGGCAGCGCCGGTGATCGACGCCGACTCCGAGGATGTCGCTGCAGCGATCGCCTTCACCGCGGCGCTGGGCGTGCTGGTGGTGTTGCTGTTGCCGCTGGCGGTGCCCGTGCTGGGCCTGGACCAGCGCCACTACGGCATCCTCGCCGGCCTGACCGTGTACGCGGTGCCGCAGGTGCTGGCGGCGACCGTGCCGGTGGGCGCGCTGAGCGCGCAGGTGGGGGCGCTGGTCAAGCTGATGCGGGTGCTGATGCTCGGGCCGGTGATGTTGCTGCTGGGGCTGGTCCGTGGTGGATCGCCGGCGCCGCGGCGCCCGGCGCACGCGCTGGTGCCGTGGTTCGTGTTCGGCTTCGTCGGCATGATGGGCCTGCGCGCGCTGGGCGTGCTGCCGGCGTTGCTCATCGAAGCGGCGCAGTCGCTGTCGCTGCTGTTTACCTTGGTGGCGATGGCCGCGTTGGGCCTGTCGGTGAATCTGCGCACCGTGCTTGCGTCCGGCGGCCGCGTCTTGGCGGCCGGCACGCTGTCGTTGCTGGCGCTGGCCAGCCTCAGTGTGCTGTTGCTGCGCTGCTTGCCGTAGGCGTAGGCGCCGCAGTCCACGTGCATCTGCAGCATTTCGCATCGCCTGCACCCACGTTCAACCAAGCGCTCACGAAAGGCCGCGGAGCATGGCGATACCTGTCATGCAAAGGAGATTGTCATGCGTCATTCCCGTTCCGCGTTCTCTCTGGCGCTCATGTCGGTTCTCGGCGTCGGCCTTGCGCATGCGCAGACCGATACGTCCGGCCAGGCCGGCAGTACCGATCCCGGCGCCATGCAGCAGCAAACGCCGTCGACCTCTGCCGCGCAGACGTCGACCGGCATGCAGGGCGCGCAAGGCGCGCGCGCGTCCGCGCTCAACGAAAAGCAGGCGCTCGGCGTGTTGTCGGCGATCAACACCAGCGAGGTCAACGCCGGTAACCTGGCCTTGCAGAAGCAGGTCAAGGGCCCGGTGCGCGATTACGCCATGCAGATGGTCAAGGAGCACGCCGACAACAACGCCAAGATCGCGCCGTGGGGTCCTGATGCGAAGGCCGCACCGGCGCAGCAGCAGATGCAGCAGGCCAAGGCGGAGGCCGGCAAGCTGCAGGCCCTGGACGGCGATCGCTTCGAGCAGGCCTACGTCATGGCGATGGTCAAGGATCACCAGGCCGCCCTGCAGATGCTCGACAGCACCCTGATCCCGGCTGCGAAGACCCCGGACGTGGTCGCGCATCTGCGCACCACGCGTACCCATGTGGCCGAGCACCTGGCCAAGGCGCAGCAGTTGCAGAGCGGTGGCGCGCCATCGGCGGCGCCGGCCCGTTGAGCGTCGTGCGGGTCTCGGCCGCCATGCCGAGATCCGCGCTTTCATGAGCCGCGCCTCTTCCTTGGCCAGCGTGTGGCAGGTCGGGCCGCGATCAGACTTCCTGAGTCCGGTATCTGGCGTGCCTGGTTGCCGTGTCTGCTTGCGGTCCATCGGCTGCACAACAGCATCAAGAGCGCGTGCCGCTGTCGAACGGTGTAATAGTCTCCGCGCAGGCGGCGGCCTAAGGTAGCGGCCATCTTCCTCCGCATCGCCGCCGGGTCGCCCCATGGGACACGATCACAGCCACGCCCCCACCGAAATCCGCCACGAGCAGCCCCTGTGGTGGGCGCTCGGCCTCACCGCGCTGTTCCTGGTGGTGGAAGTGGCCGGCGCCTTCCTCACCAACAGTCTGGCGCTGCTGTCCGACGCTGCGCACATGGCCACCGACACGCTGGCGCTGATGATCGCGCTGATCGCGGTGCGGCTGAGCCGGCGCCCGCCCGATGCCAAGCGCAGCTATGGCTACGCACGGCTGGAGGCGCTGGGCGCGCTGGTCAACGGCGCGCTGCTGTTCGTGGTGGCCGGCTACATCCTGTGGGAGGCGGTGCAGCGCTTCCGCCAGCCGCAGGAGATCGCCACCGTCGGCATGCTCGGCATCGCCGCGTTCGGCCTGCTGATCAACCTGATCTCGATGCGCCTGCTCAAGGCCGGCAGCGGCGAGAGCCTCAACATGAAGGGTGCCTACCTGGAAGTGTGGAGCGACATGCTCGGCTCGGTCGCGGTGATCGTCGGCGCGCTGGCGATCCGCGTCACCGGGTGGAAACTGATCGATCCGATCCTGGCGGTGCTGATCGGTCTGTGGGTGTTGCCGCGGACCTGGGTGCTGCTGCGCGAGGCGATCAACGTGCTGCTGGAAGGCGTGCCCAAGGGCGTGGACCTGGGCGCAGTGCGCGGCTATCTGCAGGCCGCGCCCGGCGTGGCCAGCGTGCACGACCTGCACGTGTGGGCGCTGGCCTCCAGCACCCCGGCGCTGACCGCGCATGTGGTGGTCGCCGACGGCGGTGACGCCGATGCCGTGCGCGCCGCGCTGTGCGATGGCCTGCATGCGCAGTTCGGCATCGATCACATCACCCTGCAGATGGAAGCCGGCCATTGCGGCGCACCCCCGTGCGGCACGCCGGCGGCGGGCGAGGGTGGTGGTCACGATCATCACGGGCATGGTCACGAGGACCACGGTCACGATCATGCCCATCCCGCACATGGGCACGGCCACATGCAGGGGCATTCGCACTAGCAGCACGGCTGCGTAACGGCGTTCGTGCAGGTGCGGCGTTGTTCTGGTTTGGGATTTGTCGTCCGCGCGCACCTGGAATGCCGAGTGCGACCGAAGGGCGCCTGCAGCGACCTGCTTTCCCCGCAATCAAGCTACGGGCAGCTTGCTTTGTGGGAATCACCTGTCATGCAGCCGCGCCGGGCGAAGCGGCCACGCTTTCCGATTGCGTAATGCGTCGGGACTGAAGTCTCTCCCACAGTACGCCCGGCGAATTCGCCGCAAGATCGCGTGGGAGCGGCTTCAGCCGCGACGGGTCTTGCCGGGAAACGCCCGCCGCGGCTGAAGCCGCTGCCAAAGGGGCGCGACCCGTCGTTATGGGAGGTGCCCTGACGCACGCTTACAGAAGGCGTGCGCGCGCCTCACACCACCGGTTCGCGCAACGCCGGCGACTCCCAACCCGGCCGCGGCGCGAAACGCTCGCCGTAGCGCGCCTGCAACGCGCGCAGGCGCGCCAGCAGCACGTCGGCGCCCGCGGCGCGGATGTGCTGGATCGGGCCGCCGCGGAACGGGGCGAAGCCGGTGCCGAAGATCACGCCGGCATCGAGCAGGTCGGCGTCGGCGACCACGCCCTCGTGCAGGCAGGCCACCGCTTCGTTGAGCAGCGGCAGGATCAGGCGGTCTTCCAGATCGTCCGGTGTACGGTAGTCCTTGGGCAGTTCCGGCTTCTTGGCGCGGCCGTTCTCCCAGGCGTACAGGCCCTGGCCGTCCTTCTTGCCGCGCTTGCCCGGCTCCACCGTCTGCAGCGCCGCTGGAATCGGCAGGCCCAGGAACGGCGCCAGCTCGGCACCGACGCCGGCGGCCACGTCCAGGCCCACGGCGTCGATCAGTTCGATCGGCCCCATCGGCATGCCGAACTTGACCGCGGCCTTGTCGATCGCCGGGCCGGGAATGCCTTCGGCGTAGGCGGTGGCCGCTTCCAGCATGTACGGGAACAGCACGCGGTTGACCAGGAACCCGGGCGTGCCAGCGACCGGCACCGGCAGCTTGTCGATCGCCTTGCAGAACGCGGCCAGCCGCTTCTGGTTTTCCGGCGCCAGGCCGTCGTGGCAGACGATCTCCACCAGCGGCATCTGCGCCACCGGGTTGAAGTAGTGCAGGCCGCCGAACTGCGCCGGGCGCTGGATGTGCTCGCGCAGTTCGGTCAGCGGGATCGAGGAGGTGTTGGTGCTGAGCAGCGCAGTCGGCTGCATGCGCGGTTCCAGGGACTGATACAGCTCGCGCTTGGCCTGCGGGTTCTCGATGATCGCCTCGATCACCAGATCGGCGCTCGGCACGCCCTCGCCGGCCAGATCGCCCTTCAGGCGCGCCGCCACCGCCGGGCGCTTGCTGTCGTCCTTGACCCGCTTGGCGAACAGCTCGCCGGCGCGGCTCAGCGCGCCGTCGATGAAGCGCTGCTCGCGATCCTGCAGGGTCACCTCGAAGCCCTTGTAGGCCGACCAGGCGGCGATGTCGCCGCCCATCACCCCGGCGCCGACCACGTGCACGTGGCGGATGCCGTGGTCCTTGCCGCCCAGCGCCTTGAGCCGCTCGGTGAGGAAGAAGATGCGGATCAGGTTGCGCGCGGTCGGGGTGCTGGCCAGCTTGACCACGGCCTTGCGCTCGGCGTCCAGGCGCGCCTGGATACCGCTGCCGCCGCTGCGTTCCCACACCCCGATCAGCGCATACGGCGCCGGGTAGTGTTCCTTGCGCGCCTTGCGCGCCACCTGCTTGCGCATCTGCGGCGCCAGCAGCTTGCGCGCCGGCCAGGTGTTGGTGGCCCAGGCGGTGGCGCGCTGCTTGAAGGGACGTGTGCTGCCGGACAGCGCCAGCGCCACGGCGGTATCGGTGAGCACGGCCGGCGCGGCGACCTTGTCGACCAGGCCCATCGCCCGCGCCGCCGAGGCCGACACGGTGCGCCCGGTGAGCATGAGGTCCATTGCCGCCGGCGCGCCGATCAGCCGCGGCAGGCGCGCGCTGCCGCCCCAGCCGGGGAAGATGCCGAGCTTGGTTTCGGGCAGGCCGATGCGGGTGGAGGCGTCGCTGGAAGCCACCCGGTAGCGGCAGGCCAGGGCGATCTCGGTGCCGCCGCCCATGCAGAAGCCGTGGATCGCCGCGACCGTGGGGCAGGGCAGCTCGGCCAGCTTCTGGAAGGTGGCCTGGCCGCGGCGGATAGCGTCGTTGACGGTGCCGCGGCGGTCGAATTCCTGGAATTCCTTGAGGTCGGCGCCGGCGATGAAGCCGTTGTCCTTGGCCGAGCGGATCACCACGCCCTTGGGCGGATCGATGGCGATGCGCTCGAGCAGATTGCCCAGCTCCAGCAACACGTCCTGCGACAGCGCGTTGACGGGCGCGTCCTGGCGGTCGAGGCTGAGCACGACGATGCCGTCGCCGCGGATGTCCGCTTGCCAGTGACTGAATCGGAGCCCGTCGAAGCCTGAAAGCATGGGGAGGACCATCCGCTTGTGTATGGAGAAGATCGTTATCATCCAGAGGTTGTTTCCGTCGCGTCAAATCCCAATCCAGGGGAATTGAGGCGCGTCCCGCGACCGCTGGCCTTGCGCCAGCCTAACGGAACGCCGGTTAACGTCGTGGGGCGGCGATCCGCTGAGGGGCGCTGAACTTTTTTCCGAATTGGCGGTCAGAGGGTCCGACGTAGGTTGGGCTGACAGGAGTGCGGCCCGCTATGGCCGATGTCGAAACACCCCAGGAGCTGGACCTTGAACTGGTCCGGCGTGTGCAGCGCGGCGAAAGCGCGGCATTCGATGTGCTGGTGCGCAAGTACCAGCATCGGATCGTCGGCCTGATCGGGCGCTACATCGCCGACTGGAGCGAATGTCAGGACGTGGCCCAGGACACTTTCATCCGCGCCTACCGCGCGATCGGGAGTTTCCGCGGCGACGCCCAGTTCTCCACATGGTTGCACCGGATCGCCGTGAACACCGCCAAGAACTACCTGGTCGCGCACAACCGCAGGCCTCCCACCGACGACGTCGATGTGCTCGATGCCGAGCAGTTCGACAGCGGCACCCGCCTGCGCGACACCGACACGCCCGAACGCGAGTTGATGCGCCAGGAGCTGGAACGCACGGTGATGAAGGCGGTCGATGCCTTGCCGGAAGAGTTGCGTACCGCCATCACCCTGCGCGAGGTGGAGGGCATGAGCTACGAGGACATCGCGCAGAAGATGGGCTGCCCGATCGGCACCGTGCGTTCGCGGATCTTCCGCGCCCGCGAGGCCATCGACGCCGAACTCCGTCCCCTGCTGGATACCGACAGCGCCACCCGTGAGCGACACCGCGTATGACCGATAGCACGCCCTTTCCCAAGCCTGTGCCGGCGCCCGACAGCGCCGCGCCGGACAAGTTCGAGCTGCACTACCGGCAGCAACTGTCCGCCCTGATCGACGGCGAACTGCCGGCCGACGAGGCACGCTTCGTGCTGCGCCGGCTGCAGCACGACGAGGAGTTGTCCGGCTGCCACGAGCGCTGGCAGCTGTGCGGCGACATCCTGCGCGGCCGCGTCAGCGTACCGGCGCCCAGCGATTTCAGTGCCCGCGTGCGCCAGGCGGTGGCCGCCGAAGCGCAGCAGGCCGCGCGTGCCGATGCGGCCAGCGCCGCCGGCAAGCGCCGCACCTGGCGCTGGGGCGGCAGTGCGGCCCTGGCCGCTTCGGTCGCGCTGCTCGCGCTGTTCGTGACCCAGCGCCTGCCGCAGACGCCCGAGGCGTTGGCGCCGGCGCAGGTCGTCGATGCCACCGTGCCGAGCCCGGCGCCGGCCGCCACCACGCCGCAGGTCCCGACACCCGCGCCGGCACCGGCCGATCCGCAGGGCGATCTCGCCGCGGCCGTCGCCGCCGCGCCGGCAATGGCGATCGCCGCCAATCGTCGCCAGGAGGCGGCCGCGGCGGCGCGACGCGAGGCCACCCGTAGCGAACAGGCCGCGCGCACCCGCAGCGTCCCGGCCGAGCGCGCCTATGCCGCAGCGGCGCCTACCAAACCGCAGGCCAAGGCGCCGGCGCAGACGCCGTTCGTTGCGCCGGTCGCGCCGCCGACGATGGTCGCGCAACGCGCCAGCGATCCCTTTGGGCATCCGGCGACGCCGCTGCAGGCCCGGCCGTGGCCGCGCTCGACGCTGCCATCCGCCGATGCCGGGAGCGAATTCACCGCCAGCTTCCCGCACAGCGGCGCGGACCCGGCGGCGTTCTATCCGTTCGAACCCCGATTGCCTGCCGACGCCGTGGCCAACCCGCCGCTGCATCCGCAGCCCTGACCCCGCGCGCCGGCAGGCGTCCGTGCCTCATTCCGGCGCGTGGTCCCCGTTGCTTCGTCCCCTCGTTGTTCTCCTTCCCGAACCGGAGGCTTGCGTCCGATGACTCACCGTATCCGCCACCATCTGTTGGGCCTGCTGGCGCTGACCGTGCCGCTGGCCGCCTGCGCGCAGCAGCCCAGCCCCAGCGCCGCCAGCGCCCCGCCGCCGGCCGCGCAGGCCGCGCCCGCGCCGCAGCTGGTCGGCAACCTTCCCGACTTCACCCGCCTGGTCGAGCAGGTCGGTCCCGGCGTGGTCAATGTCGAGACCACCATCAGTCGCCGCGCCGCGGCCGCACGCTCCGGCGGCGGCATGCCCGACGACGACCAGATCCCCGAGTTCTTCCGCCGCTTCTTCGGTCCGGACGGCATGCCGGGCATGCCCGGGCAGCCGCGCGGCGGCCGCGGCGCGCCGGACGACGACGATGGCGCGCCCGCCGGCCGTTCGATGGGCTCGGGCTTCATCATCTCGCCCGATGGCTACGTGCTGACCAACCACCACGTGGTCGACGGCGCCAGCGAGGTCAAGGTCAAGCTCACCGACCGCCGCGAGTTCACCGCCAAGGTGGTCGGCAGCGACCAGCAGTACGACGTGGCGCTGCTGAAGATCGACGGCAAGAACCTGCCGACGGTGCGCATCGGCGACTCCAACCTGCTCAAGCCCGGCCAGTGGGTGGTGGCGATCGGTTCGCCGTTCGGCCTGGACCACTCGGTCACCGCCGGCATCGTCAGCGCCACCGGCCGCAGCAACCCCTACGCCGACCAGCGCTACGTGCCGTTCATCCAGACCGACGTGGCGATCAACCAGGGCAACTCCGGCGGCCCGCTGCTCAACACCCGCGGTGAGGTGGTCGGCATCAACTCGCAGATCTTCTCCGCATCCGGCGGCTACATGGGCATCAGCTTCGCGATCCCGATCGACCTGGCGATGAGCGCGGTCGAGCAGATCAAGAAGACCGGCAAGGTCAGTCGCGGAATGCTGGGCGTGACCATGCAACCGAACATCAGTGACGTCGAGGCTAAGGGGCTGGGGCTGCCGGACACGCGCGGTGCTCTGGTCAATGGTGTCCAGCCGGGCACTGGTGCGGCCAAGGCCGGTATCGAACCCGGCGACTTCATCGTTGCCTTCAATGGTCAGAGGATCAACACGCGCGAGGATTTGCCTCCGTTGGTGGGCATGTTGCCGCCTGGAAGCAAGGCGCGCGTTACGATCGTTCGCGATGGCAAGGAGCGGGACGTCATGGTGACCTTGAGCGAGCTGATTGCCGACGATGGAATGTTGGGTCAGCAACTGCCTGGTCGCGCCGGGGCGGCGCCTGCGCCACAGGCGGCTGAGGGCACCGCGCTGGGCATCAGCGTCCAGGAGATCCCTGCGCAAATGCGCCAGAAGCTTGGATTGGAGCCCGACCAAGGCGTGCAAGTGGCGCAGGTCAGCAGTGCGCTTGCGAGAAAGTCGCAATTGCGACCTGGCATGATCGTGCTGCAGGTCGGGCGGGTTCCGGTTTCCAGTCCGGCTCAATTCCACAAGCTCACGTCCGACGCTAAGAAGGGCGACGTGGTGATGTTGTTGGTGCGTGCGCCAGGTAGTCCGGCGAGTCAGTTCGTGGCCATCAGCGTGGAATGATCTCGCTGTCGTAATGCATTGCCTCTTTGGATGAAGAAAAACGCAGGGCTGGCACTCCAGCCCTGCGTTGGTTCTGGTGAGGCACGGTTCGTGATTGCGGCATCGACGCTATTGATCGCTGCGTGAGTCGATGCTTCTAGTCGAGTGTGCGCCTCGCCAAGGTCATGTCGCTGGTGTTTCTCATCAAGCGCATGTGCAGTCCACACGGCAGTACTTAACCCCATTCTCGACCCAGCAACAATAGTGGTCGCACCAATCCATCAATTTGTTGGGGGACGCAATGTACTTCTGAGATTTTCCGCTGTCGTTCTTTACCGGGCAAATTTTGAAGCTTTGCTTGGGCATGCCGCTGTTGCTGAAAGCCGAAGTCGGCCGGTGAGCGTCGTCGCCATTGTCCGATGGCGCTGCTGCCGCTGTGGCCAATACGGACCAAAGCGCTGCGATGCAAGCGATCGTGACGTTCTTGAAGAAAGTTGACCTTTTCATTTCATGTTCCTTTCGAAGAGGAAAGTGTCGACTGCCCAGTGCGATACCGGGCTGCGGTTTGGTACTTGAATTTTTCTGAAAAGTCAAGGTGTTAGCCTGTTTCGGCTATCCTGCCCGCCAATGCAGATGAGCGGTACTTGCGCGATGTGGTACATGGCGACATAGTTGATGTCTTTGCCGCTGGTTTTGTTGGCCGCCCACCTCATGTCATCTGATTCGATGCGGAACATCCGCAACTTCTCCATCATCGCCCACGTCGACCACGGCAAATCGACCCTGGCCGATCGCATCATCCAACTCTGCGGCGGCCTGCAAGCGCGCGAGATGGAAGCGCAGGTGCTCGACTCCAACCCGATCGAGCGCGAACGCGGCATCACCATCAAGGCCCAGTCCGTGTCGCTGCCGTACACCGCGCAGGACGGGCAGGTCTACCACCTGAACTTCATCGACACCCCCGGCCACGTCGACTTCTCCTACGAAGTCAGCCGCTCGCTGGCCGCCTGCGAGGGCGCGTTGCTGGTGGTGGACGCGGCGCAGGGCGTGGAAGCGCAGTCGGTGGCCAACTGCTACACCGCGGTGGAGCAGGGCCTGGAAGTGGTGCCGGTGCTGAACAAGATCGACCTGCCCACCGCCGACATCGACCGCGCCAAGGCCGAGATCGAGGCGGTGATCGGCATCGACGCCACCGACGCGGTGCCGGTCAGCGCCAAGACCGGGCTGAACGTGCGCGACGTGCTGGAGGCGATCGTGCACCGCATCCCGCCGCCGGTGCCGCGCGACACCGACAAGCTGCAGGCGCTGATCATCGATTCCTGGTTCGACAACTACCTGGGCGTGGTCTCGCTGGTGCGGGTGATGCAGGGCGAGATCAAGGCTGGCGACAAGCTGCTGGTGATGTCCACCGGCCGCACCCACCAGGTCGACAACGTCGGCGTGTTCACGCCCAAGCGCAAGGTGCTGCCGGCGCTGCGCGCGGGCGAGGTGGGCTGGGTCACCGCCAGCATCAAGGACGTGCACGGTGCGCCGGTCGGCGACACCCTGACCCTGGCCGGCGACCCGGCGAGCAAGCCGTTGCCGGGCTTCCAGGAAATGCAGCCGCGCGTGTTCGCCGGCCTGTTCCCGGTCGATGCCGAGGACTACACCAACCTGCGCGAGGCGCTGGACAAGCTGCGCCTGAACGACGCGGCGCTGCGCTTCGAGCCGGAAAGCTCCGAGGCGATGGGCTTCGGTTTCCGCTGCGGCTTCCTCGGCATGCTGCACATGGAAATCGTGCAGGAGCGCCTGGAGCGCGAGTACAACCTGGACCTGATCAGCACCGCGCCGACCGTGGTCTACGAGGTGCTGAAGACCGACGGCAGCATCATCAGCATGGACAACCCGGCCAAGCTGCCGCCGGTGAACATGGTCGAGGAGATCCGCGAGCCGATCATCCGCGCCAACATCCTCACCCCCGAGGAATACATCGGCAACATCATCAAGCTGTGCGAGGAAAAGCGCGGCAGCCAGATCGGCATCAACTACCTGGGCAGCCAGGTGCAGATCAGCTACGAGCTGCCGATGGCCGAGGTGGTGCTGGACTTCTTCGACAAGCTCAAGTCGGTCAGCCGCGGCTACGCCTCGCTGGACTACCACTTCGTGCGTTTCGACACCGGCCCGTTCGTGCGCGTGGACGTGCTGATCAACGGCGACAAGGTCGATGCGCTGTCGCTGATCGCCCACCGCAGCCACGCCGACCGCCGCGGCCGCGAACTGTGCGAGAAGATGAAGGACCTGATCCCGCGGCAGATGTTCGACGTGGCGATCCAGGCCGCGATCGGCTCGCAGATCATCGCCCGCACCACGGTCAAGGCGATGCGCAAGAACGTGCTGGCCAAGTGCTATGGTGGCGACGTCTCGCGCAAGAAGAAGCTGTTGGAAAAGCAGAAGGAAGGCAAGAAGCGCATGAAGCAGGTCGGCCGCGTGGAAATCCCGCAGGAAGCCTTCCTGGCCGTGCTGCAGATGGACAAGTAGCTGGGAGTCGTGAATAGGGAATGGGGAATGGAAAGAGCGCATGCTCTTGCCTTCCCGATTCCCCGTTCTCCATTCCCGATTCCCATTCCGAAGGAATACGAATGAAATGGTTTGAAATCGCGCTGGTGGTCCTGACCTTCGCCACCGGCATCATCACCCTGCTGGACAAGCTGTTCTTCGCCAAGCGCCGCGCCGCGCGCGCCGGCCTGCTCGACAGCGAGCCGGTGATCGTCGACTACTCGCGGGCGTTTTTTCCGGTGCTGGCGGTGGTGCTGATCCTGCGCAGCTTCATCGCCGAGCCGTACAAGATTCCGTCCAGCTCGATGATGCCGAACCTGCTGGTCGGCGATTTCATCCTGGTCAACAAGTTCTCCTACGGCTTCCGCCTGCCGATCACCAACCAGAAGATCATTCCGGTCGGCGAGCCCAAGCGCGGCGACGTGGTGGTGTTCAAGCCGCCGCACAAGCCGGACGAAAACTGGATCAAGCGCGTGATCGGCCTGCCGGGCGACCGCATCGGCTTCCACGGCGACACCCTGTACATCAACGGCACGCCGATGAAGTACAAGGTCATGGGCGAGTACGTCGGCAAGGGCAAGGGCGCGGAAATGACCGGTGCCACGCTGCTCACCGAGTACCTGCCGGGCCGCACCCACACCGAGCTGGAATGGATCGACCGCAACAATCCGGCCGGCCAGGGCGACTGGGTGGTGCCGCCGGGCAAGTACTTCGTGATGGGCGATAATCGCGACAACAGCGAGGACAGCCGGTTCTGGACCCAGACCCATTTCCTGCCCGAGGAGAACCTGCGCGGCAAGGCGTTCCTGATCTGGCTCAATTGCGAAGGCTGGTTTTGCAGCGGCAGTTTCGATCCGTCGCGGATCGGGACGACCATTCAGTGACTTGCGTGAGGGGAAGCGCGATGAAGCACAAGCAAAGTGGCATGACCTTGACCTCGTTCGTGATCGTGCTGGCGGTGGTCGGATTCTTCGTCTACATCGGCATGAAGCTGTTCCCGATGTACATGGAGTTCTATGCGGTGCGCTCGGCGATGAAGGGCCTGGCGACCGAGGCCGGCAGTGCCGAGATGGACCCGTCGCAGGCCAAGGCCTCGCTGTTCCGGCGCCTGGACATCAACAACTCGGACAACGTGAAGCCGGGCGACGTCACCTTCGAGCGCACCGACACCGGCGTGAAGATGCACGTGGCCTACGAAGTGCGCCGCCCGCTGATCGCCAATCTGGACGTGGTCGGCAAGTTCGACGCCACCCAGGACCTGACGACGCGTGGTGGCCAGTAAGACCATCCTGCGCGGTGACCGCATCGGTCACCGCTTCGCCGAGCCGCAGTTGCTGGCACAGGCGCTGACCCATCGCAGTGCCGGCGCACCGCACAACGAACGCCTGGAATTCCTCGGCGACGGTATCGTCAACCTGCTGATCGCCGAGGCGCTGTACCAGCGCTGGCCCAAGGCCGACGAAGGCGCGCTGACCCGTGCCCGCGCCGAACTGGTGCGCGAGGCCTCGCTGGCCGCGATCGGCCGGCAACTGGAACTGGGCGAACGCCTGACCCTGGGGCCGGGCGAGATGAAGTCCGGTGGCCATCGCCGCGACTCGATCCTGGCCGATGCGGTGGAGGCCGTGGTCGCGGCGATCTACCTGGACGCCGGCTTCGAGACCTGCCGCGCCACCATCCTGCCCTGGTTCGAGGCCGCGCTGGCGGCGCTGCCGGTGGGCAAGGTGGAGAAGGACGCCAAGACCCGCCTGCAGGAATGGCTGCAGGCCCGGCAGCGGACCCTGCCGGCCTACGAACTGATCAGCGAGACCGGCGACGAGCACGCCAAGCTATTCCGGGTACGCTGCGTACTCGCCGAGCCCGCCCTGGTGACCGAGGGCGAGGGCACCTCGCGGCGCCTGGCCGAGCAGCAGGCCGCCGCCGCCGCCATCGAGCAACTGGATTCGAGCAAGTGAACGAACAAGCCACTCCCCCTTACCGCAGCGGCAGCGTGGCCGTGATCGGCCGCCCCAACGTGGGCAAGTCCACCCTGACCAACGCCCTGGTGGGCGCCAAGGTCAGCATCGTCTCCAATCGGCCGCAGACCACCCGGCACCGGCTGCTGGGCATCGCCAGCTTCCCGGCCGGTCAGTTGCTGCTGGTCGATACCCCCGGCCTGCACCGCGAGCAGAAGCGCGCCATGAACCGGGTGATGAACCGCGCCGCGCGCGGCTCCCTGGAAGGCGTGGACGCCGGCCTGCTGGTGATCGAAGCCGGGCGCTGGGACGAGGAGGACACGCTGGCGTTCAACGTGCTCAGCGACGCCGGCATCCCGGTGGTGCTGGTGGTCAACAAGGTCGACCGGCTCAAGGACAAGACCGCGCTGCTGCCGTTCCTGCAGCAGGTCAGCGAGGGCCGCAGCTTCGCCGCGGTGCATCCGATCTCCGCGCTCAAGCGCAAGGGCCTGGAGGCGCTGGTGCGCGACCTGCTGGCATTGGTGCCGGAAGCGCCGCCGATGTTCGGCGAGGACGAGATCACCGACCGCAGCCAACGCTTCCTGGCCGGCGAACTGGTGCGCGAGCAGTTGATGCGCCAGCTCGGCGAGGAACTGCCGTACGCGACCACCGTGGAGATCGAACGCTTCGCCGAGGACGGCGCGCTGCTGCGCATCGGCGCGGTGATCTGGGTCGAGCGCGAAGGCCAGAAGGCGATCGTGATCGGCAAGGGCGGCACCCGCCTGAAGGACATCGGCGCCAAGGCCCGCCAGCAGATGGAACGCCTGTTCGGCGCCAAGGTATTCCTGGAGACCTGGGTCCGCGTGCGCGAGGGCTGGTCCGACGACGAAGCCGCGCTGAAGGCGTTCGGGTACGGGGAATAAGCCGGGAATGGTGAATCGGGAATCGGGAATCGGATTTCCGCGCCTCCCGGACAATCATGGCGTGCGTAGGGGCGGCTTCAGCCACGTGCGCTCCCCCGGTAACGCCCGCCGCGGCTGAAGCCGCTTCTACACGACGCTGGCTCCTTCCGTTCGTTGGACGATGATGCGGCCAGGGACGGCATGCTGTTCCATTCCCTATTCCCCACTCCCCATTCCCAGCCCCTGCAGCCTTGATCGAGCACGAACCCGGTTTCGTCCTGCACGCCCGGCCCTGGCGCGAGACCAGCCTGCTGGTGGAGGTGCTGAGCGTGCATCACGGCCGGCTCGGCGTGCTGGCGCGCGGCGTGCACGGGCCGAAGAAGCAGGCCTTGCGCGCGGCGTTGCAGCCGCTGCAGTCGATCCGCTTCAGCGCGCAGCGCCGCGGCGAACTGGCGCAACTGCGCGCGGCCGAGGCGATGGATGCGGCGCCGCGGCTGAGCGGCGAGGCGATGCTGGCCGGCTTCTACATCAACGAACTGACGCTGCGTCTGGCGCCGCGCGACGATCCGGCGCCGGACCTGTATCTGGCGTACGCGCGGGTGCGCGCGCGGCTGGCCGCCGAAGCGCCGCTGGCCTGGTCGCTGCGCTGCTTCGAGCGCGACCTGCTGGAGGCG